>JAUWAH010000306.1 GCA_030602145.1 Desulfobulbus sp. | reverse complement strand
AGCCAGATGGCCGGGTCGAGGCGCTCCATGTCCTTGTTCATGCCGAGGGCTGCGATGAAACCCAGAGGCGGGAGCTGTGCCGGCGGCATGGTTCCACCGGACAGCATACGACGGTCTGTCTGGCCACGGCGGCGGATGTGCACCTCTACCGGATCAGCGACGGGCAGATCGTGGCGATGCCATCTTCTCAAATCATCCTCAGCGGGGGCAACGCTGCCGTGCTCCGATTCGATTGCGGGCCGGCCCGTGTGCATATTCTTCCCGCCGGAGCGCTCTATCACCCCGAACCGGTTCTTGCCAGTGCCAAACAGGGTGCCGATCTGGTGATTCTGTTCAGCCCGGTTTTTCATGAGACTGTCCGGTTGCTGGCAGGGGCACGGACCATCGAACAGGTGGCTCTGGTGGTCTGCTCACCGGAAGGGGCCGGGATGTGGATGCCCCCGGAAGGACATCAGCGCTGGGAGGAGGTCCTGGCCGGGGCTGACGGGCAATGCCGCGCGCTCCTCGATACGACCAGAACCAGGAAAAAGCGTTTCCAGGACAGGATCGACTACCAGACGCTCCTTCGCGGTGTGCCGAGGATCGATGGAACCTCGATGGCCGACTGGTCGACCCTGTCGCCATCACCAAAGTGAAGTGACCATGGATGGTGCGTCCATGGTTTGTTGCCATACCCCTCAATTCAAAAGGAGAACGAAACATGATCGGAAAGCAGTTTGCACGCATTGTGGTCTGTCTGGCCCTCTTCGCCTTGATCGGTGCAACCGGTCTGAGCCCCGAGGTTCGGGCACATGCCCCGGCGCATCATCCAGCCAAGGACGGCAAGGGGCCGGCCATCCTGCTGGTTACCTTCGGCACCAGCGTCGAGAGCGCCAAGGCGGCCTTCGCCGCCATCGAAAAACGGGTCAGGGCAGCCTTTCCCAAGACCGAGGTGCGCTGGGCGTACACCTCCAAAATGATCCGCAAGAAACTGGAGGGTGAAGGCATCAAGATCGATTCGCCCGAAGTGGCCATGGCCCGATTGATGGACGAGGGCTACACCAAGGTGGCAGTCCAGTCATTGCACATGATTCCGGGTGCCGAGTTCCATGAACTCCACGTCAACACCCGCCTCTTTGCCCAGATGATCGACGGCATCGACCAGGTGATGGTGGCCCTGCCGCTGCTGGTCAGCAACGAAACCCTGGAAAAGGCCTTGAAGGAAGTTTTGACCAAAGTCGTTCCAAAGGAACGGAAGGCCGGCGAGGCGGTGGTGCTCATGGGCCACGGCACCCACCATCCCAGCGACGCCATCTACAGCGCCCTGATGTACAAGGCCCAGAAGATGGATGCCAATATGTATGTGGGCACGGTGGAAGGCTCCCCCTCTTTTGACGAGATCAAAGAGCAGATGGTGGCCAGGAAGATCAAGAAGGCCTACCTGATTCCCTTCATGACCGTGGCCGGCGATCATGCCATGAATGACATGGCCGGCGACGAACCCGATTCCTGGAAAAGCCAGTTGACCAAAGCGGGCATCGAGGCTGTGCCGGTGATGAAGGGGCTGGCCGAGTTCGACTCCATCGTCGACATGTATATCGAGCACTTGAAGGTGGCCATGGCGCACCTGAAGTAGGGCGCCGGAAGTCTCAGACAACCCTCTTCGATGGTGCCGGTCCGTGCCGAGCCGGCGCCATCGAACATCTCGAAGACAGGGAGCGGTATGCAGATCGTTTTTGTCCATGGGCACATGTTCAATGTGCAGACCTGGTCCGAGGCCGCCGGCCATCTGGCGAAGGAAGGGGTAACGATCCATTTCTTCTCGCAGCTCGCCTCGCCCCGGCAGGCACTGAAGTTGCTCGGCTCGCAACAGATCGACCTCTTCATTGGCCAGTTCTTCCACGATCTGCCCGGCTACGACGATCTCCTTGCCGCTGCCCGGGCGGTTCCCCACCGCATCGGCATCGGCCAGGACCCGCCCCCCGGATTCACCAGCTTCAATGCGAGCCAGGCAGCGCGCTTCGAGGCCTATCTTGCCCGGATTTCGGTGGCCAATTATGCCAATGGCATCCGCTTCCTGCGCGCCGGCATCGAAGGGGAAACATCGCCGCCGCCACCGGAAACGGTGCAGGTTCACGGCGTCTACCATCCCGAAGCTCCCCACCTGTTCGCCTCCGTCGAGGCCTACGACCAGTGGCTGGAGCGCAGTCTCCCCGGTGGCTCTGAGCGCCCGGTCGTCGGCCTGTTGTGCTATTACGGCCAGATCGCCGAGGGCAACCACGCCGAGATCGACGCACTCATCCTCGCCCTGATTGAATATAACTGCACGCCACTCTGTATCGTCACCGAAGGCATGGCCGACAGCGGCGCACCGCTGCAAAGCCGGTATGGCTGGCTTCCTTTTTTCCGGAAGCGTCCACCGGTTGTGGTGCTCAACCTCTTGGCCGGACGGCTGCTCACCCAAACCGAGGACGTCTCGATTCTGGCGGAGATGAACGTACCGGTTGTGCAACTGATCCGCCTCTATCACCAGAGCCCGGAACAGTGGCAGCGGGACACATCCGGTCTCGGCCCGGGTGCCCAGTCCATGGTCTACAGCCTGACCCAGCCGGAAATGGCCGGGGTGATCGAACCC
Source organism: Desulfobulbus sp. (assembly GCA_030602145.1). Lineage (GTDB taxonomy): Bacteria > Desulfobacterota > Desulfobulbia > Desulfobulbales > Desulfobulbaceae > Desulfobulbus. Next base: position 1,571 of record JAUWAH010000306.1, on the reverse strand, counting down.
ACCGCCGTAGCCGCCACGGTTCAGGAAATCGAGCCCCGCACCGGTCTGAGCCTGCGGCGTTATGTGCCCCTTACTGAGCGGATCGACCATCTCTGCCGCCGTCTGCATCGCTGGATCAGGCTGCGGGAGCTGGACAATCACGACAAACGGCTGACCATCGTCCTGCATAACAATCCCTGCAAGGGTGTGGAGGCTACCCTGGGGTTGGCTGCCGGCCTGGACACCTTTGCCAGTCTGGCGGTCCTGATCGCTGCCCTGCGCGAAGCGGGCTACGATGTCGGCGACGCACCCAAAAACGGCCCTGCCCTGCAGGAGATGCTGCTTGCCCGCAAGGCTATCTCCGAGTTCCGTTGGACCACCACCGACGAGATCGTGGCCAAGGGCGGGGTGCTGCACCACACCGATACAGGCGAATACCGGCGACTGCTGGCGGCCATGCCCGCGTCGGCCCGGGAACGAATCGAATCCGACTGGGGCCCCTTCCCCGGCGAGGGAATGGTTTACCACCAGAACGGTGAAGCGACGCTGCTGGTCACCGGTCTGCGCTTCGGCAAACTCCAGATCATGGTTCAGCCCAAGCGCGGCTGCTACGGCGCCAAATGCAACGGCGAGGTCTGCCGCATCCTTCACGACCCGCATCTCTCGCCGCCGCCGCACTGGTTGGCCACCTATGGCTATATCCGCGACACCTCGGATGCGGTGCTGCATTTCGGCACGCACGGATCGCTGGAATTTCTGCCGGGCAAGCAGATCGGGCTTTCCGACGGCTGCTTTCCGGAGATTTCCCTGGGCGATTTGCCCAACATCTATCTCTACATCATGGATGTGCCGGGCGAGGGGCTGATTGCTAAACGGCGGGCGCGGGCCGTGATCGTTGATCACCTGGTGCCCGCGCAACGGCCAGCCCGGCAGGACGAGGTGACCGCCGAGCTGGAGGCCTTGCTTGACCAGTATCAGAAGGCCGGCCAGCATGGAGAGGGCAAACGGCAGCAGGTACTGCGCGAACGGATGACGCCGCTGATGCGCCGCCTGGGCATGGACGGTCAGGGGTTTGAGACAGCGGTCGATCTGTTGTCGCGCCGCATCGCCCGGATGAAGCGGATCCTCTCGCCCCTGGGGCTGCACCTGCTCGGCCATGCGCCCGAGAACGACAAAATCGCCACCATGCTGGCCACCATCCTCGCCAAACCAAGCGATGGCCTGCCGCAACCGGCGGCAATAGCTGCCTGGAATACCCCCTCCACCGGCAGAGTTTTCGACGATGCTGCTGCCGTGATCGCTGCCTTGCTCCGGGACGCAGCTTCCCCGCCGCCAGTCGGAACGGACGTGCAAAGCTTTGGCCGACTGCGCGAATGGTGCCGGGAGATAGGCGGCCGCATTGCCTCGTGCACCCGGGAGATTCCACAACTGCTCAGGGCCTTGAACGGCGAGTTCATCGAACCGGGCCTAAGCGGCTCCCTGGCCTTGGGTAAAATCCAGGCCCTGCCCACCGGCAGAAATTTCTTCACCAGCGATGTGACCGCAATGCCTACCCCTGCGGCCTGGGAGGTGGGCAAAACGCTGGCCGACGC
>JAUWAH010000083.1 GCA_030602145.1 Desulfobulbus sp. | reverse complement strand
CTCGGCCAGTCCCATGGCGGCGTGGTGGCGGGTGCCGTAATCGTCGGAAAGTCGGGTGGATTGGGACATGGGCAATCGAACGCCGAACTGGCACAGTTTGCCGCCTTCAATGATCACCGCGCCGTCATGACCGGGGGAGTTGGGATCGAACAGACTGAAGATCAGCGGCAGGCTGGGGATGGCGTTGAGCTGGAAGCCTCCTGAGGTCTTGTCGGCGAGCGGTTCCTTGCCGGGGAAAACAATCAGGGCGCCGCAATGTTCCTGCGCCAGTTTATGCAGAGCCTCGCCGATCAGGAAATGAAGGCCGATGTCCCGATCCTTGACACGGTGGGATGGGACCAGTACGGCTTTTTCGAGGATTTTACGCAGTTCCGGCTGAAAAATGATGATCAAGCCAAGGACGGCCACATTGCTGACGTTATGATAGATCCATTCGATGCCCTTGAGGCTGAGGGCGTTGGCGAGGATGAACACCACCAGCGCCATCAGGATGCCGGCCATGATCTTCCAGGTGCCGAGACGAAGCAGGGTTCGATAGAGAAAAAAGAGGCCCGAGGCAATCAGCAGGATGTCGAGCAGTGCCCGCCAGGAGAGAAATTCGTATGCCAAAGCCAAGGTTTGCCCCATGCGGCGGTTTCCTGATGGTTGCGGGTGGGTGTGTCGGTTCGGTGTTGATTGTAAGAACGATTATAGCAAAAACCAACCGACGGGCGAAGAAAATATCTTGTTGCTGTGCAATGGGTGGAACCCGTGAGTTCCGGGGGGGCGCGCAGTCAATCGGCAGGGTTCGGCCCGGATGGCAGGCAAAGACGGCCGGAGCACTCATCTGCGACGGTGGCCCCTGAGTGTGAAAAGGGCTTGCTTTTTCAGGGTGGGCGGTTATTATTCGCGGCTATTGTCAACTGATTTTTTTGAGGAGAACACGATCATGGCCCGTATCTGTGCAATCTGTGGCAAAGGCCCCTCGACCGGCAACAACGTCAGCCACGCCCATAATAAAACCCGTCGCCGCTGGCTGCCCAATCTGCAACGAGTGCATATGGTCACCGGCAATGGCGGCACCACGCATGCCAATGTCTGCACCCGCTGCATTCGTTCGGGCGCGGTGGTCAAGCCTGTCTGAACCGATCGATCTTCATGCCGGGCGAGTTGACGGATGCAGCTCGCCCTGTGTGCTGTTCAGCGAAGTCCTTACATATCACCTGACGCCAAGGAGTGCGCGATGAGCGAAGATTCCATCCGTTTTTTACCCTTCGATGAGGCGACCCGCCTGGTGAGCGCCATTCAGGAGGAGGAGGACATCGACGATCCCGAGCACCGTATTCTCACCGTCTACGGCCACCAGGACACCGCCCTCTGCTGGTTCGATTTCGACGAGGTGATGCGGGATGCCGGGGTGGAGAAAAGCGACCCGGCCGCCAAGGAAAAGGTGACCGACTATATCCTTCACCACCTTCCCGATTGGGTCCTGGAAAGCTGACCCCTCCCCACCCGCACGCACATCCTCAATATCCCGTTCACAGCCGACCTTCGGGCATCGGCGCAGGCTGTTCCCCACCCACCACATAGCCGCCGTCCAGCCGGAGTACCATGCCGGTGGCGAATTCAGCGTCCCGGATCAGGAAAAGCACTGCCCGGGCCACCTCCTCCGGGGTGCCGGTCCGCTTGAGCGGTGTATGGCGCATCAGTTCCAGGCGCTGTGCTTCGGTGAGCAGATCCCACCCCCTGGTTCCAGGCCCGTGTCGACCGTCGATCAAGCCGAGCATGATCTCGTTGACCCGGATGTTCGGCGCTCCCAGCCTGGCCCAGGTTTCGGTGAGCGACGCCACGCCCCGGTTGGCAGCGGCATAGCCGTCGCTGAACAGCAGGCCCGCCGGTCCGGACCGGCCAACGATTGCGGCCATCGAGGAGAGGTTGACCACCACCGCCGCATCGCTTTGCCGCAGCAGGGGCAGGGCCTGCTCGAAAACCAGCCATTTGGCATGCAGGGTGGTTTCCATCTCCAGGCGCCACTGGTCGCGGTTGACCTCGCGTTCATAGCCGCCGTGGAGGATGGGCATGCCGCCGCGCTCGATGTTGTTGATCAGGATGTCGAGGCCGCCGTACCGTTCGCCGATGGCTGCCATCAGCCCGGCCACCTCGTCGGCACGGCGCAGATCGACCGGGGGGAGCAGATGGTTGCCGGCACCGAATTCGTCGTGGAGGGTGGCCACCGATTCCGGCCAGTCGAACCAGGGCAGGATCAAGCGGGCGCCCCGGTCGGCGAGGATGCGGGCGATGGCCCGCCCGATGGCCCGTGAACCGCCCAGCACCAATGCCCGCTTACCGGCAATATTCATCTTGTTTCCCCTCCAGGTGGCCACTATAGTTTCAAGAATAGTTTTCGTTTGTACACCAAAGCCACAGGTTCGACAATGCCGCAACAGATCGCTGTCCCATCTCTTCGACTTGTTCCGCTGTTCATCGTCATGCTGCTGCTGCTCCTGCCCGGCCGGTTGGTCGGTGCCGATCTGCCCCGTGCGGATCGACCACCCTGCCTGACCGTCGGCTGGCCCCAGGACGAAAGCGATCTCAAGCCGGACCCCGCCCTGGTGTTCGGCCGGCTGGCCAACGGGGTGCGTTACGTCCTCATGGCCAACCAGGAGCCCAAGAACCGGGTGGCGATGTATCTGGGCGTCCAGGCGGGATCCCTGCACGAAACCGAGGAGCAGCGCGGCCTGGCCCACTTTCTGGAACACATGCTGTTCAACGGCACCACCCATTATCCGCCCGGCACCCTGGTCGAATACTTCCAGTCCCTGGGGATGGGTTTCGGGGGCGATACCAACGCCCGCACCAGTTTCGATGAAACCGTCTACAACCTGCTCCTGCCCTCGGCCGAGCCCAAGGTCCTGGCAGAGGGGTTCAAGGTCCTGGCCGACTATGCCCGGGGTGCGCTGCTGCTGGAGAAGGAGGTCGATCGCGAGCGGGGGGTCATCCTGGCGGAAAAGCGCAGCCGAGATTCCGCCGCCTCCCGGGTGTCCAAGCGACAGTTGCAGTTCGATTTCGAAGGCACCCTCCTGGCCCGGCGCGATCCCATCGGTGTTGAAGAGGTCCTGCTCGCCGCCGACAGCAGCAGGCTGCGCGCCTATTACGACCGGTGGTACCGACCCGACAACATGATTGTGGTGGTGGTCGGCGATATGCAGCCCGAGCAGACTGTCCCCCTGCTCACCCAGGCCTTTGCCGGCCTCAAGGGGGCCGATGTGGAGGTCGTCTGCCCGGAGATGGGAACGGTCAGGGAAACCGGCATCGATATTCTCGTCCTGTCGGAACCGGAGTTGGGCTATACCGGTTTGGCCCTGACCACGGTTTTCAATGTCGAGCCCCGGCCCGACACCCTGGAGCGCCAGGTGGAGCAAATGCGCCAATATGTCGGCGTCACCCTGCTCGCCAACCGCCTCCGGCAGATCGAGCAGCGACCCGGTAGTCCGCTCGCCCAACCCATGGCCCAGACGGGGATATTTCTAAAGCGCTACGGCTATGCCACCATTGCCGCCCGGACCGAGACCGCCAAATGGCGCGAGAGCATGACCCTGGTCCAGACCACCCTGGCCCAGGCTTTGCGGGATGGATTCACCGCCGCGGAGTTGGATCGGGGCAAACGGGAGGTCACCGCCCTGCTGACTAAGGCGGTGCACACCGCCCCCTCCCGCGACAGCCGCCAGTTGGCCGACGAGATTATCCGCAAGCTGGGCGACGGCGAAGTCATCATGAACCCGGCCCAGGAGATGGCCGTATACGGGCCGGCGGTGGACAAACTAACCCTTGCCGAGATTAACGACACCTTCCGATCGCTGTGGAGCCGCCCCCGGCGGACCGTCCACCTAGTCGGCAATCTGGAACCCGGCGCAACGGGCGAACAGATCGAGGGTCAACTGCGAGAACTGTATCAGGCCAATGCGGCCGGGCCGGTCGACAGGTGGGTGGCGGAGACCCGCGCCGACTTTCCCTACCTGAAAGTACCCGATCCGGCCGAGATCGTCGAACGCACCAGCCACCGGGACATCGGCGTGGAGAGCGTGCAATTCGCCGGCGGCGTCCGTCTCCAGATCAAGCCGACCGATTATCAGGCCAATCAGGTGCAGTTGGCCGTTCTGTTCGGCTCCGGTCGGCGGGCGGAAGCATTGCCGGGGCAGGGCTTGGTGGCCGAGGCGGTGGTCAGGGAGAGCGGCATCGGCAGACTGACCCGGGACCAGTTGACCGAGGCCCTGGCCGGGACCACCGCCAGCCTTGACTTCAAGGTCGGTCCGGAAAGCTTTGCCTTCCACGGCTCCAGTCTGCGGCAGGATTTCGAGATTCTGCTCCAGCTCCTCCGCCATCACCTGCACGACCCGGCTTTCCGCCCGGAAGCCCATCGTCGCGGTCGGGAGAATCTCCGCCGGATGTATGACCAGCTGGCCGGCACAGCAGAAGGTGTCCAGCAGGTGGAGGGTGAGCGATTCTTGACCGGCGGGGCCACGGAGTACGGTCTACCCTCCCGCGAGGAGGTGGAGCGGATCGATCTGGACGGGATCAGCAATTGGCTGCTGCCGATTTTCTCCGGTGCGCCGCTGGAAATCAACGTGGTCGGTGATATCGAGCCCCAGGAGGCGATCCGGCTGGTTGCCAAATATTTTGGCGGTGAAGAGCGGCAGTGGCGGGAGACATTGCCGTCGACCCCCTTCACCTATCCCGCCGGCGGGCATCTTCGGCTGCATGCCGCCAGCACTATCGACAGGGGTCTGCTCACCGTGGCCTGGCAGACAAGCGATTACTGGGAGATCGACCGTACCCGGCGGCTCAACCTCCTGGCCGCTGTGTTCGACGACCGTCTGCGGGTCAAGATCCGGGAGGAGTTGGGGGCGGCCTATGCGCCCCGGGTGATCAGTCAGCCGAGCAGGGTCCGGGCGGGATTCGGGCTGATGCGCTCCAGTCTGGTTGTCGATCCCGAGCAGGCCGAATCGTTGGCCGGGATCATCAGGGAGGTGGCTGCCAGTCTGGCAGCCAAGGGGGTCGGCGAGGACGAGCTGCGTCGGGCCCTGGAACCGACCCTGACCTCGGTCAGGGATATCCGGAGGACCAATCGATACTGGCTGGAATCGGCGCTCAACCACGCCGGCCGTCATCCCGAACAGCTCCGTTGGCCGCTCACCATTCTCGACGGCTTTGCCGCCATCAAAGCCGAGGAACTGACCGAGTTGGCCCGCCGCTATCTCGCACCCGATCGGGCGGCCACGGTGATTGTCGGGCCGCAGGCCGACCAGTCTGCGCCGGTCGGAACCAAACAGCGGTGAGCGGTGCTCAGCCGGCCAGCCAGACGGCGATGTTCTGGGCCTGCTTGACGGTTTTGTCAGAAACGCCCTTGAGCTGACCACGGCTCAGGTCGCGCCGTCGCCGGCCGATGACGATGGTGCCGCAGCCATGCTGTTTGGCCTGGCGGAGCAGATCGCTGCTCACGTCAATGTGCATCTGGACCGGCAGTTGGGCAATTCGGTGCCTGGGGATGCCGCCCTCGGCCAGCAGTTGGGCGTGGGCATAGAAGAGGAAATTTTCCAGATCGAGATACTGATCGCACCATGCCTTGCCCCACTGGGCGTGAAAATCTTCGGGTTTGGCCGCCCGCTGGCCACCGAAGACCGAGTCGGAATGATAAAGGCAGACCTGGGCGGACGGATGCTGCTTGAGCATGTGGGCAAGATGGTCCGCGGCCATCAGTGACGAAGGGTGGCTGTGGACGGCGAGCAGGAACCGGTCGGTGCCGGCGTTGCCGTCCACGATCCACAGCGGGACCTTGTGGCATTTTTCGATCATGTCGACCGAGGTGCTGCCGAAGAACATATTGCCCACGGCTCCCAGACCCCGACGGCCGATGACCAGGCTGTCGTAATGACCCTGTTCGGCCTCGTCGCGGATGGCGCTGCTGATGGAGGAGGCAACCTTAAGCCGCGAGGCGATCCGTTCGCGGGCGATGCCGTTGCGGACCAGCCGGTCCTCGGCGTCCTTGAGATGCTTGCGGGCCGCCTGGGTGCGCTTGTCCGTTCCCGGTGATTGGCTGCGGAGCGGATCGACTTCGTTCATCCAGTCCTTGCCGCCTCCCCCGGTGGACGCCACGCTGAGCAGATGCAGGCTGAGACTCGGGTCGGAGCCGAACAGTTTGGTCAGGTAGTCGAGGCTGTTGCCGCTGTAGACCGAACCGTCGACGGCGACCAGGATGGTTTTTTCCATGGTGTTTTCCTCGTCGGGAATATGGGGAATGGCCGGTTGTTGTTCCGGAGGGGAGAACTTCACATGGCCAGAAAATAATACACAACAGCGACCAGGGCTATGCTCAAGGCGCGAAACGTCTGGCTGAACAGGATCAGCTGTGCCGCCAGCGCCGGCTTGAAGATGCCGGCATAGTAGGGATACTGATGCCGAACGGCCCGGATCGGCGAGGAAAGGACGTTGCCGATCAGGAGAACGAGGACGACCTCTTCCATGGGCATCGAACCGCTGGCCAGCAGTGCCCCGGCGGCGGCCAGTCCGGCGGTGAATTCGGCAGCCATCTGGAAGGTGAGGATGGAAAGGGCCTGGGGCGAGAGCCAGGAAAGCCAGGCGAAATGCTGGCCGATGAACTGTTCGGCGGCGGCAAAGAATCCGGCTTCGGTGAGGGCGTAGAAGAGGATGTAGATCGGGATGGTGTAGGCGGCGATTTTGCGGATGCGCCGTTTGAATCGTTTGATGCTGTTGCGAAGGGCGGTGCGGAAAGGCGTGGTCGAGGGCGGTGGCGGCCCGGCCGGCGATGCCTCTGAGTTGCCGGCCGGCAGCAGCATCCGTGCCAACAGGGCGATCACCAGGGTGCGCAGGACGGCGGCGCCGACGGTCAGGCCGATGTAGACGAAGGCCGCGCCCTTGATGATCGGCACGGCAATGAAAAATGTCGTCGGCAGATGGAGGAAGTTGGCGGGCAGGCTGTTGAACAGGTTGGCCAGGATAAGCTCCTTACGACTCAATCGGTTGTTGTCGTACCCTTCGGCCAGCATGGTGTTGGCCGCCATCGCCGAAAAAAAGCAGACGGAAAAGGAGGCTCCGGTCAGTGGCGAGAGGTGGCCGAACCGGGTCAGCGGCCGGGCGACGACCGCCAGCTTGTGCGTCCAGTTGAGCGACTCGATGAGCAGGGCCGCCAGCAGACCGATGGCCAGGTAGATGAGCAGGCGCAGCAGCGGCCAGCCGAGGTGAAGCCAGAGATGGATCAGGGTGTCCTGGGTGATCATGCGATTGTGGGCCGGGAGTTGGTGAGCAGGTCGGGCGAACGGCCGGCGGCCGCGGAAGATTGTCTCAGGCGGCACTATATACCAGCAAGACAGGAGAGCAAGGAAACACTGTGAAACGGATCATCAGCACGGAAAAAATTCCTATCATGCTCTGGCTGGACGAGTTGGAGGACGAGGCCCTTGTCCAGGCCCGGAATCTGGCCAATCTCGACTGCGCCTTTCACCATGTCGCCGTCATGGCCGACGCCCATGTGGGCTACGGCATGCCCATCGGCGGCGTGCTGGCCACGGTGGGAGTCGTGATTCCCAACGCGGTCGGGGTGGATATCGGCTGTGGCATGCGGACGGTTCGGACCGGACTTGCCGAAGTGGAGACGCCGGCCTTAAAGAGCATCCTGGCCGGGCTGCGGTCGGCCGTGCCCCTGGGCTTCAAACACCACAACACCCCGCGGCCGGCCGAGATCCTGCCCGATCCCGGCGACATGGAACGCGACCTGCCGGTGGTGGCCGGCGAGTTTGCCAGCGCCCGCCGTCAGGTCGGCACCCTGGGCGGCGGCAATCATTTCATCGAGATCCAGCGCGGCAGCGACAACCGGATCTGGCTGATGGTCCATTCGGGCAGCCGCAATCTCGGCTACAAGGTGGCCGACCACTACAACCGTCTGGCCGTGCAGTTGGCCAGGAAGCAGGGGGACAAGGCGGTGCCCAAGGAATGGCAGTTGGCCGTGCTGCCGGTGGAATCGCGGCAAGGGCAGTGCTATTTGCGGGAGATGGAATACTGCGTCGCCTTTGCCCGCGCCAACCGGAGGGAGATGATGCTGGCCCTCCAGGAGATCGTCGCCGAGGTCACCGGCTGCAACCAGTTCGATCCTCCCCTGGACGTGGCCCACAACTATGCCGCCCGGGAGACCCATTTTTGCAGGGAGGTCTGGGTGCATCGCAAGGGCGCC
>JAUWAH010000308.1 GCA_030602145.1 Desulfobulbus sp. | reverse complement strand
ATCCTCTCGGGCGAGGCGATCAACTTCCCGGTGGTGACGCAGCCCAACATCGTGGTCTGCCTGACTCAGGAAGCTTACGCCGTCTTTGCCCCGGAGATCCGGCCGGGCGGCATCCTGCTCACCGACACCCGCTTTGTCCAGACCACCCGCAAGGTCGATGCCCGCCAGATCGAACTGCCCATGTACGAGACCGTGCTGGGCGAGATCGGCAAACCCATCGTCTTCAACATCTGCGTGCTCGGGGCGGTGATCGGCATCGCCGGGCTGGTCCGGCCCGAGTCGGTGCGCCGGGCCATCCGGGAGCGGGTCGATGCCGAACTGGTCGCCCTCAACGAGCGGGCTTTTCAGCTCGGCTTCGATCTGGGCCTGCCCCATCGGCGCTGAACGGAGGAGCATTTTTTTCCGGATTTGTGGGAGCGCAACTAGGTAAAATCGGGTATAGGGTGGCGAAGAGTTGAGCGGCCACAGTGTGGCTCAAACCGGCCGAAGCGAGGGGCGATGATCGCGGAAGGATTCAAGTTGACGGTTCTGGGAATGGGCGTGGTGTTCGCCTTCCTCGGCCTGCTGATCGTGGTGATCAGGGTTAACGCCAGAATGCTGCGATCGCTGACCGAACGGGAGGAGGCCTCCTCTCCGGTCAGGGGGCTGAAGCGCAAGGAGACCAGGCGGGAACAGGAGGCCCTGGAACAGCGGCGGATCCTGGCGGTGATCAGTGCGGCCATCGCCGCCCATCGGGCCCGATCGGCCCTGTCGGCGGCCCTGCCCGAAGGTGAACGTTTCCGGCCGGCGACCTCGCAGGTCCAATCGCCTGCCGCGGATACGGCCAGGGCGGGGCGGAAGAAGCCGGGGCTGACCGGGCTGCTCTTCCGGGACAGGGCCACCTTCCAGGGATTCAAGCGATAAAGGGGACCGGGCCGGGGACTTGCCCTGCTCGTTCTCCGCGAGGCGAAAGGAAGAGATCATGACAAAGGTATCGCGCTACAAGGTGACCGTCGACGGCATCACCTACCAGGTGCAGGTGGAGGATGAAACCGGCGAGATCGCGGAGGTCAGCGGTGGCAGCTTCACGACGGGAGGTCCGCCGGCGCGGCAGCCGATCGAGGTGCGGACCCACCTCCCCGGCAACATCTACGAGGTGCTCTGCGCCGAAGGCGATCAGGTCAAGAAGGGGGATACCCTGGTCATTGTCGAGGCCATGAAGATGGAATCCCCCATTTATGCCCCTGAAAACGGCCTCGTCAAATCGGTGCAGGTTGCCAAGGGGCAGACGGTCGGCTCCGGCCAGGTGCTGGTGGTCCTCGCCTGAATGGCCGTGGCAAAGGAGGAACCGGTGATGCACGCCCGGAGGGCTCTTCCCTGGCTGGTGCTGACGCTGCTTGTGCTTGCCGTTTCGCCGGCCTCGGCGGCTGCGGAGGCCGTGCCGACGATGATGGAGATGGTCGCCAATTTCTGCCGGTCGACCGGGGTGTACGGCTTCCTCTTTCCGGCCGATGGCCAGTGGACCGACGGCGGCGGGCGGCTGATCATGATCGGCATTGGCCTGATCCTGCTGTACCTGGCCATCTGGCGTGGGTTCGAGCCACTCCTGCTGCTGCCCATCGGTTTCGGCGCCATCCTCACCAACATGCCATTGGCCGGCATGAACGATCCCGGCGGCATGCTCCATTACATCTACCAGGTGGGGATCAAAACCGGTGTATTCCCCCTGATCATCTTCATGGGGGTCGGGGCGATGACCGACTTCGGCCCGATGCTCGCCAATCCCAAAACCGCCCTGCTTGGCGCCGCCGCCCAGTTCGGTATTTTTTCCACCCTGATCGGCGCTCTGCTGCTCTCCCGTCTTATACCGGGAATCGACTTCAGCCTCCAGGACGCCGCCTCGATCAGTATCATCGGCGGCGCCGACGGACCGACCGCCATCTTCCTTGCCAGCCAGCTCTCGCCGCACCTGCTGGCCTCCATCGCCGTGGCCGCCTATTCGTACATGGCCCTGGTGCCGATCATCCAGCCGCCGATCATGCGGGCCTTGACCTCCGAGGCCGACCGGCGTATCCGCATGGAGCAGATGCGCTATGTGGGCAAGGCGGAGAAGATCGTCTTCCCGCTCGCCGTGCTCGGGTTGTGCATCCTGCTGCTGCCGTCGGCGGCTCCCCTGATCGGCTTTTTCATGTTCGGCAACCTGATGCGTGAATGCGGGGTGGTGGAGCGGTTGTCCACCACCGCCCAGAATGCCCTGCTCAACATCGTCACCATCTTCCTCGGTCTGGGGGTCGGTGCCCAGATGTCGACCGAGCAGTTCCTCAACGCCTCGACCCTGGGCATCCTCTTTCTTGGCATCGTCGCCTTTGCCATCGGCACCGCCTCAGGGGTGATCATGGCCAAGATCATGAACCTCTTTCCCGGCTCGAAGGTCAATCCGCTGATCGGCTCGGCCGGCGTTTCGGCGGTCCCCATGGCTGCGCGGGTCAGCCATCGACTCGGCATGGAAGCCGATCCGGAGAACATGCTGCTCATGCATGCCATGGGGCCGAATGTGGCCGGCGTGATCGGTTCGGCGGTGGCGGCCGGCGTGCTCCTCACCCTCAAGGATTTCATCGGTTGATCCATCCGGCGCGCCGATCGTCGTTGACTTTGCGCTCCGTTATGGTTTAGTGCGTCACCACTCGCTGTCCCGATTGTCAGACCCAACTGCTCCAAGGAGGACCGATAATGATCGTACGCGTGATTATGACCCGCAAGGTGGCGAAACACGGCAGGGGGCTGGATGTGACGCTCTTGCCCATTCTGTCGGAAATGCTCATGGAGTTGCGGACCATCGCCAACCATCAGCCCGGCTACATCTCCGGTGAAACCCTGCGCAATGTTCATAATCCCGAAGAGTACGTGGTGATCAGCACCTGGCGGTCCATCGAGGATTGGGAACGCTGGTTCGCCAACGAGAAACGGGCGGAACTCGAAGGTCGGGTGGATGCCCTCATCGGTTCGCCGACCATTTATAAAATCTACAGTTATTATTGACCGGTTCGGGTCATCTGCCATCCCACAGCCCGGCTTGCCGAAGCACCCGTAGACTTTTCCGTTGACATCCGGAGCGGGAAGACTACTTTTCCTCCGTTTTTCCATGAACGTGTTGGCTCCGGCAGCGGTCTTGTTCCGGAATGTCGACCCCTCAGTGCTGGTTATGGCCGGTCGATTCGGTCCGGCCATGCTGATTCGTCCGATGACCATCAGGGAGGTCTCCCTGAAACAGCCCAAAGGTGCGAGGTATGCTCCCCATCATTCGTTTATCCTCCGAGGAGGGACGGCGGATAGCCGCCGAGATTCGCAATCGTTTCGCCGACCAGGCCGATGATGCCTGCCGGGAGGCAGTGGCCGCCATCCTGGCGAGGGTGCGTGAAGAAGGCGATGCGGCGGTACTCGAGTACTGCCGCCGGTTTGATTGCCCGGCAATAACCCCGGAAACCCTGCGGGTGAGCCCGGAGGAATTTGACCGGGCCGAGAACGAGGTGGACGACGACTTCCGTCGAACCCTGCGGTTCGCCGCCGAACGGATCCGCCGTTTCCATGAGCGCGAAATGGAGGATTCCTGGCTGCTGACCGGCGACGACGGCACCATCACCGGCCGGCTGGTGCGGCCGGTGGACTCAGCCGGCCTCTATGTGCCCGGGGGCAAGGAGGGGTCGACACCCCTGGTCTCCTCGGTGCTGATGAACAGCATCCCCGCCCGGATCGCCGGGGTGCGGCGACGGGTGATGGTCACTCCGCCGGGCCGCGACGGCCGGATCAGCCCGCCGCTGCTGGTCGCGGCCCGCGAGATCGGCATCGACGAGGTCTACAAGGTGGGGTCGGCCTGGGCCGTCGGCGCCCTGGCCTATGGCACGGCGAGCATTCCCCGGGTGGATGTGATCGTCGGGCCGGGCAACCAGTATGTGGCCGAGGCCAAGCGGCAGGTGATGGGGAGGGTGCGGATCGATATGATCGCCGGGCCCAGCGAGGTGTTGGTCGTCGCCGACCACACTGCCCCGCCGGCCTTTGTCGCCGCCGATATGCTCGCCCAGGCCGAACACGATCCCCAGGCCCTGGCCATGGTGATCACCACCGACGGACAGTTGGGGGAAGCTGTCGGCCGGGAGTTGGAACGCCAACTGCCGCTTCTGGAACGGGCCGAC
>JAUWAH010000415.1 GCA_030602145.1 Desulfobulbus sp. | reverse complement strand
CCGTCGTCATCGACGATGAGCAGTTTTTCGATCCGATGCTCGTGAAGCAGGGCCTTGCAGTGGGGCAGATCGATGCCCACCGGCGCGGTCACCAGGTTCTTGCCGGTCATGACATCGTTGACCCGGAGCCCGTCGTCGGAGACGAAGCGGAGATCGCGGTTGGTGACGATGCCCACCAGCTTGTCGTCGTCGATGACCGGCAGGCCGGAGATGCGGTAGGTTCGCATGATCTGCTGCACCTCGGCCACGCTCTGCCAGGGCGAGACGGTGATCGGGTCGGCGATCATGCCGGATTCCGATTTTTTGACCCGTTCGACTTCCTTGGCCTGATGCTCGATGCTCATGTTCTTGTGAATGATGACGATGACGCCCTCCCGGGCCAGGGCGATGGCGGTCTGGTGTTCGGTGACCGTATCCATGGCGGCGCTGAGCAGGGGAGCCTGCAGGTCGATGGTGTCGGTGAGGCGGGTCTTGAGGGACACCTCCGAGGGGAGAACCTCGGAAGCTCCCGGCACCAGGAGGACATCGTCAAAGGTAAGGGCCATGGGGATGTCTTGTTGAAACATACAGTCTCCTTGTTGACTGGAGTGAGAACGTGTGGCCGGTTATGCCGTGCGACCCGATGCATCCGTTTACCGGGATCGCGGTTTCCGGCCGGCCTGCGGCACCGGACGGCGGGTGCCGAATTGCCTGGGCAATCAGCCGGCCGAGATGCGGCGGCACTGTGTTTGTTGTTTGATTCCGATGTAATAATATCCTGGTGCGGGCTTGGCTGACCGTGGCCATACGGTAGCATGTTCCTGCGAAAAAAAAAACAGGCGAGCCGATACATGGCTGCTTCCCGCAGCGGCAGCCCTCCATCGGGAAGGGGACGGCAGGGCAGAAATCAGTGGCTTTTGCCCGGGTTTCCTGCTTAAGTGGTGGACCCGAACCGGCCGGAAGCAGCCGATCTCGTCCAACCGCACCAGTCAGTTTCTGCCATGGCCAAAATCGTTGCAATCAATCCCGACAATCCGCAGCCCCGGCTGATCGCCCAGGCCGTGGAGATCCTTCAGCACGGCGGCGTCATCTGTTATCCCACCGACACCATGTACGGCATCGGCTGCGATATCTTCAACCAGAAGGCGGTCAAGCGGGTCTACCAGATCAAGCGACGTCCCAAGGACAAGCCCTTCAGCTTCATGTGCGCCTCCCTGACCAACATCAGCCACTACGGCCATGTTGGCAACACCGCCTACCGACTGATGCGCAAAAACCTTCCCGGTCCCTACACCTTCGTCCTCTCCGGCACCAAGGTGGTCCCCAAGATCATGCTTACCAAGCAGAAGACCGTGGGCATCCGCGTCCCCGATCACCCGGTCTGCCTGGCCATCGTCGAGGCCCTGAGCAATCCGGTGCTCAACACCTCTGCCACCATCGAGGAAGATGAGCAGCCGGTCTGCACCTGCCACGATGTCGAACGGCTGTTCGGCAAGCAGGTGGACCTGATCATCGACAGCGGCGAGATCATCCCCCGGCCCTCGACGGTTATTTCTCTGCTGACCGAGCAGCCCGAGGTGCTCCGGGTCGGCAAGGGGGATATCAGTTCCTTCGTCTGACCAGCATGGCTGGGCCAGTTTGGCCAGGCCCAACCAAACGAAAAAATAAAAAAGACCGGACCCTCGTTCGGGTCCGGTCTTGTACCTGTCTGTCGCGAGAGGCTTATTCCACTTCGTCGATCAGGACTTCCTTGAGCGATTTACTCATGGTGAAGTGGAGTGTTTTTCGCGCCGGAATATTCATCATCTTGCCTGTTTTCGGATTTTTCGTTGTCCGCGGCCGACGGGTGCGCACCGAAAAACTGCCGAATCCCCGGATCTCGACCCGCCGTTCTTCCGCCAGGGCCTGCGATATTTCCTCGAGAATGATATCCACCGCCTGAGCGATGTCTTGTTTATAATAGTCGCCGAGTTGCTCGGAAACTTGGTTGATCAATTCACGCTTGAGCATGATCGCTATCCTTTTATGTGCCTGCCGCGTCGCCGGCGCTGTGCCTCACGAGCGCGGGAAGAAGAGAAGGGGGTGATGTCCCGGCCTGCTGCACCGGCAGCGACCCGGGACAACACCCATCGGGTTCCTCGAAAACAACGGCTCCGGCGATTACTTGTTGTTGCCGTCGTCGCCGGCGGCCGCAGCCTTCAGCAGGTCGCCGAAGGTCGAAGGAGCGGCGCTCTGCGCCTTCTGGAGATATTCCTCGGGAATGGCGCCGTCATTGTCTTCCTTTTCCTGCAGGGCCTTGACCGACAACCCGATCTTGCGGTCGTCGGCGGATACATTGATCACCATGGCCTTCAGGGTTTCGTTGACATTGAACATGCCGACCGGGGTCTTGACCTTGTCCTTGGAAATCTCGGAAACATGCACCAACCCCTCGATGCCCTCTTCCAGTTGGACGAAGACGCCGAAATCGGTGACGTTGGTGATGGTTCCCTCAACGGTGGAACCGATCGGGTAGTTGCTGGCGGCCGCCTGCCAGGGATCGGGCTCCAACTGCTTGACCCCCAGGGAGAACCGTTCGTTTTCCTTGTCGATCTTGAGCACCACCGCCTGGATGGTCTCGCCTTTGGAGTATTTTTCCGACGGATGCTTGATCCGTTCGGTCCAGGAGAGGTCGGAGACGTGGATCAGGCCGTCGATGCCTTCCTCGATGCCGATGAAGATACCGAAATCGGTAATGTTCTTGATCTTGCCTTCGATGACCGAACCCACCGGATAGCTCTCCTCGACCACATCCCAGGGGTTGGGCTGCAACTGTTTCATACCCAGGGAAATGCGTTTGGTTTCCGCTTCGACCTTGAGCACCTGGACCTCGATCTCCTCGCCGACCCCGACGATCTTGGACGGGTGGCGCGGCTTCTTGGACCAGCTCATCTCGGAGATGTGTACCAGCCCTTCCACTCCTTCCTCCAGTTCGACGAACACACCGTAATCGGTGATCGACACCACCTTGCCCTTGACCCGTGAGCCGGGAGCGTACTGGGAGGGTACCCGTTCCCAGG
>JAUWAH010000156.1 GCA_030602145.1 Desulfobulbus sp. | reverse complement strand
TCGTCGTTGACAAGTTGGACCAGGCGGGTGACGATATGGGGGAGTGTTCTGATTTTTTTAAATTTTTCAATTAGCTTTTCGGCAGGGGTCATGCACGGGCCTCCTCGGGTTGGCTGGCCACGACTGGGACTGAAAATATGCTGTTGTTATTCGATAATCTCATTTTTCCTGATCGCCTCGGCCTTGACGCGGTCGAGCAGTTCGGCCAGTACCGGTTTGATGTGTTCTCGTATGTCACCGGCAACAAGGAGAAACATCAGGTCGTCACCGGGGAGGAACCGACCGGATCGAGCTTCAATTATTATGTCATAAATGCCTGGCCATTCAAGATATTCCTGGCGGAGCCGCTCTATCTTTTGCTGGTCGACCTCCGTGTGCAAGGCTGTCACCCGCCGCTGATCCGCACGTGACCAACTGCGGACGGTCCCGTTATGAACAAGGATCATCCCAACTTTATCGATGAAATCCGTTCTTTTCTTGAGTTCCTCGATGGTGCGCGAGATATCCATGCTGCTTCTCCGGCCACTGCGGTGGCCTGTGGTGATTGCCGGTCTTGGTTTGGGTGACGGACAGGCCGGAAATGAGCTTTCGCTCGCTTTGCACCCTTTATCGGGCCAGGTGGGCGGTCTTCTGTTGCCTGCCAGCAGGCAGGCGGACCAGATACCCGCGGGGAACCATTGCCTTGCCGGTCAAGACGGTTGACTTCAGAGCCGGATTGAGCCGGGCGAAATCCTCCGCCGAGAGACGGTATGTCGAACGGAGACGGCCGACGGCGGTATCTTCCGCAAGGCGTAGGGTGGTGAGCGCCTCCGGCCGTTCGAAGGGAAACTTCGGATTGGCTGCCATGCGTTTCGCTACCCGCATGGCAGCCAGGAACTCGGAATAAAAATTTCGGGAAGCGAACCTGAATGAGCCCTGTTCGTAGGAGGTGAAGATTTTTTCGTAGCTCCCCATTTCCCGCACCGCCCGCACCATGCCGGCTCGACCATGGTTGTAGGCGGTGATCGCCAACGGCCAGTTGTTCAGTTGCCTGTAATTTTCCTTGAGCAGGCGTGCGGCGGCCTTGGCGGAAACGTAGGGATCGAATCGTTCATCGACCAGGTCGTTGACGATCATGTACTCTTTGCCGGTGGCACGGGTGAACTGCCAGAGGCCGGCGGCACCGGATTTGCTCTGGGCTTTCGGATTGAACGATGATTCCACATGCGGGAGGTAGGCCAACTCCGGCGGCAATCCTTCTTCGGTGAAGATCCGCCGGAAGTGGGGCATGTATCGACCGGAACGGACAAGTCCCTCGTGGAACCGGTCGCTTTGGCCGATCTGCATCCGGATGTTGTCGCGCGCCTGGTGATAGATTGTGTGGCGAAACCGGGGAAACAGGGAGGCGATGCGTCGTTCTTCGGCGGTGCGGGGTGGCACGCCGTTGCCGAGACGATCAAGAATGTCGTTGATCCGACTTCTGGCGGCGTTGGCCCGTTCGTCGTTTTGCCGGGCTGCATCGAAGGCCCGCCAATCGACAAGATCGATGACCGCATAAACGCGGCTGAGATCGTCTTTATCGTGAAGGATGCCCTGCCGGGTGGAGTAACGGCTGTAGACGTCCTCCCAGAATTTGACATTCGCCTTGATACACGGGTACAGGGGAAAGCGATCACCCGTCGCGAGTCGTGCGGCCTTGGCCAGGGCCGGTTCGGACCAGCAGAAGAAGAGTGCTGACACCAGCAGCCAGGGGAAAAAGAGCGGGACTTTACGTTCCGTTTGGCGATCATTCATGGTAAGGACAAATGGTTTTCTTAAGGCTCAAGAGGGGCTGTACCGGTTGCTCTGGCCGACATTCTAGCATATTGCACCCGACCAGGCGATAAACATCGCGGCCGGGCGAATGGCTTTGAGCAATCTTTTCCGTGGAGAGAGGTAACGACACCATGTACCTGCCCATCATCGGCACGCTCGGCTACATTGTTTCGCCCGATGGTCTGTCCACCTTGCTGGTGCACCGGAACGCCCGTCGATCGGATCAGCATCTCGGCAAGTACAACGGGTTGGGCGGAAAGATGCGGTCCGACGAGGATGTCCTTACCTGCATGCAGAGGGAGGTTCGCGAGGAGTCCGGCCTCGAATGCACCCGAATGCAGCTGCGGGGTACCATCAATTGGACCGGGTTCGGGCCCGAGGGAGAAAACTGGCTCGGGTTTATTTTTCTGATCACCGCTTTTTCAGGCAGCCGGAAGGAACGCAACGAAGAGGGGGAGCTTGGCTGGTATCCGATCGCTTCACTTGCCGAATTGCCCATGTGGGAGGGGGATCGCTTCTTTCTGCCCCTGGTTTTTGACGGTGACCCCCGTCCTTTTCATGGCTACATGCCCTATGAAAACGGGCGGCCGGTGGGATGGGAGTACACAAGGCTCTGACCCCCATACCGGAAAAAAGTGTTCGCCCCCTATGGGTTCGAGCAAAGTCCTTGCGTTCGAGCTGATCGATCTGTATAGTTAGCGTCTGGTTAGTTCTTTTATAATTTCGAAAGGTTATGCTTTTCAGCCTTTTCGGCAACTTATCAATATTGAAGGGTACATCATGGACAATAACGCGGAACTGGTTCGCCTTGAGGAGTTCGTCGATAAATTGCTGGCCAAATATTCACAACTGAAGGAGGACTATCACGCTCTGCAGGAAACCTTGCGGGAACGGGATGCGGAATGCGCGGATCTGAAGAACAACGTCTTGCAACTGAGCAGCGAACGCTCCGAAGTGGGCAACAGGGTTTCGGGACTGCTTGACCGTATCGAGCAATGGGAGGCCGGTCAAGCCGCCTCTTCGGCTGAGCGAAGCGGTCCCTCAGGCAGCATCCAGGGGTCGCTCTTCAGCGAGGATGCCGGTTGAAGTAAACTGCCGACTTTGACCGCTGACACGCATGCAGGACCGTCTGGTACGCTTTCACCTGTTCGGGCAGGAGTTTGCATTTTATAGCAACGCCCCCGACGAAGAGGTGGAGTCGGTCATCGATCTCTTGCGTCAAGAATTGGAAAGCGGGGAAAAGCTCAGTCGCAGTTCGGTGCCATCCAACAAGATGCTGGTACTTGGGTGTCTTCGTATGGCTGCAAAATATGTGCAGTTGCATCGAGAGCATGAGGCGTTTAGGGAGATGCAGAAAACCAGGCTCGGTCATCTGGCCGATAAAGTTGCCTCCGGGTTGGACTGACATGGTGCAGATTCCCGTTTAGCCGCGACAAGAGTTCTGGTATACTAGTAAAAAACAACGTACCCCTGCTCTGTTGGTGATCAGCGAAGTATTGAGCCAACTCGCCACAAAAGGGCAGCCTTGGAGCTGAATCATGGAAGTCTTCATTGATTTCCAGCCGTCAGCGGGGGCAGTGCCCACCTAATTCCATTAGGTTTAATCATTTCGTTGACACGGCAGCGCGGGGGTTTTTTATTGCCGACGGCAAGTCCGTCGTTGAGATAAACGCCATTTTCTTGGTGAAAATGGAAGGTTGCGTGGGTACAGCGGACAGTGCTGGTCCAGTGAAAGAAAGACAATTCTGATGATCAGGTTTACCATAAACGAGTAATCCTCCACGCAGGCTGTTAACAGGAAAAATCGGGGCCAGTGTGCCAGTTTTTCTTGTGTTTCTTCAATGCTGAAGACCACCGGGATACTCCAAGCCTCTTCCGGACCGGCTCGGATCCCTCTTGCCGCTGAAGATTTCAGCGGTCCAGTCCGTTGCGATGTGTGCTGCCGCGTATGTCGCGCCCTTCCTCCTTTTCCTTGTCATCATGGCGATAATCCGGGCGCAGCTGTTCATTGCGCGATCGGAACAGTCTTCATATAGAGAGGTTTGTGGTTATGGAACTGAATGTAACAACGTTGCTTTTAGCACTGGTCAACCTGGTGGGCGGTTTGACGCTCGGAGTGTTGCTGCGCAAAAAGCTTGTCGAAGGGAACCAAAAGAATATTGCCCTGCAAGGGCGCCAGATCATAGAAAATTCAATCAGTGAGGCCGAGCAGATTAAAAAGGAGGCCCTGCTGCAAGCCAAGGAAGAAGCGTTTTTGATCAAACAGGAAGCCGATCGGGAACTGAAGGCCAACAGATTGGAAATCAAGGAGGATCAGCGAAGGCTTAACCGCAAGTTTGATGAAATACAAAGGGAGTTTCAAATACTTGAAGAAAAGCAGGCGAGCCTGAAGTATCGGGAGGAGAATCTTGCCACCAATGAAAGCGAGGTCTCGGTCAAGCAGGAGCAGTTGGACACCCTGATCGACGAACAGCGTTACAAGCTTGAGCAGATCGCCGGCATCGATCGGGAAGAGGCCAAATCCCAGCTCATGCAGTCCATTGAAAGCGAGGCCCGGATGGACTGCGCCAAACGACTGTCCCGGATCGAAAACGAGATGAAAATGGAGGCAGATCGCAAGGGAAAGAATATCCTCGCCCTGGCCATCGCCCGCTATGCCGGAGACTATGTGGCCGACAAGACCGTTTCGATGGTTCCGTTGCCCAACGAGGAAATGAAAGGACGGATCATTGGCCGTGAGGGGCGAAACATCAGGGCGATAGAGGCTGCGACAGGCATTGACATCATCATCGACGACACCCCTGAGGCCGTCATCCTGTCCGGATTCAATCCCATCCGCCGCGAAGTTGCGCGGCTGGCTCTTGAGCAGCTCATCTCCGACGGTCGCATCCATCCGGCGCGCATCGAGGAGGTTGTTCACAAGGTCACCGAACAACTGGAAATCGGTATTCGCGAATCCGGTGAGCGTGCCACCTTTGATGTCGGCGCCCATGGCATGCATGTTGACCTGATCAATCTGATCGGCCGGCTCAAGTATCGCACCAGTTATGGGCAGAACATCTTGCAGCATTCGCTGGAGGTGGCCTTTCTGTGCGGAGTGATGGCGGCGGAGTTGGGCCTGGATGTCAAGAAGGCCAAACGGGCCGGTCTGCTCCATGATATCGGCAAGGCGGTGGATCACGAGGTTGAGGGCTCCCATGCGATCATTGGCCGCGATTTAGCGAGGAAGTACGGTGAGGCCGAGGACATTGTCTATGCGATAGGCGCCCATCACGAGGACCAGCCGCCCAAGAGCGTGCTTGACGTGCTGGTCCAGTCGGCAGACGCCCTTTCCGGAGCGCGTCCCGGAGCCCGCAAGGAGATGCTGCAGAGTTATGTCAAGCGGCTGGAGGATCTCGAAAAAATAGCCAATTCCTTCACGGGAGTGGAAAAATCCTATGCCATCCAGGCGGGCCGCGATCTGCGTATCATCGTGGACAGCCAGAAGGTGCGCGACGAAGAGACGACCCTGCTCAGCCGTGACATCGCCAAGGCCATAGAAGAGCAATTGACCTATCCCGGCCAGATCCGGGTGACGGTCATCCGTGAAACCAGAGCGGTGGAATACGCCAAATAGAGGGGGGATGATGAAGTCGGTAGCAGAGCAGATAGCCCTGATTGAACGGGGTGCGGTGGATTTTCACTCCAAGGAGGATCTGGTCAAGAAGCTCACCCGGTCGGTGGAAACCGGGGTGCCGTTGACCGTCAAGGCCGGCTTTGATCCCACCGCTCCCGACCTGCATCTCGGCCACACCGTGCTCATCCAGAAGATGCGACATTTTCAGGTCTTGGGGCACAACGTGCATTTCCTGATTGGCGACTTTACCGGGCTGATCGGTGATCCCACCGGCAAATCCGATACCCGGCCGCCGCTGACCCACGAGGATGTCCAACGTAACGCCGAGACCTACAAGGAGCAGGTCTTCAAAATCCTTGATCCGGACAAGACCACCGTTGTCTTCAACTCGACTTGGCTGGGGAAGTTATCCTCCTACGATATGATTCGGCTCGCCTCGGAATTGACCGTCGCCCGCATGCTGGAACGGGATGACTTCAAGAAACGGTTCGAATCAAACCGGCCGATATCGATTCACGAATTCCTCTATCAGCTGATTCAGGGGTACGATTCAGTGGCGATGCATGCCGATGTCGAACTGGGCGGCACGGACCAGTTGTTCAATTTGCTCATGGGGCGCGATCTACAACGCAGCCGGGGGCAGGAGCCGCAGGTCGTCTTGACCATGCCCCTGTTGG
>JAUWAH010000079.1 GCA_030602145.1 Desulfobulbus sp. | reverse complement strand
GTCGGCCTCGTCGTCATCGTCGGTATACACGAGGATATCGGGCGGCTCCGAGGAGTCTTCCTGTCTCTTGACCGGTTGTACAGGGGCAAGGGTTTTGCTGCCGGCGGTCGCGGTTGCCACAGGTTCTTCTTCTGCCGCTTGATCGGTTTCGGCCTCTACGAGCAGCAGGGCTTCCAGTTCCAGGTCTTCCGCCGGAATGAGCAGTTGCATCCGGCCCAGGTCGCGGCCATTGTACTGCATCCGGCCCAGAGAGAGATAGTAGGGTCGGTTGTCGAAGACCTCGTCCGAATCGGCATCGACCTTCATCGGCGCCACCGGCTCCATCGATACTTTGACAAACCCCAGCTTGGCCGCATACTGTTCCTCGAACACAGCCGTGAAGGCACCGGCGATGATATTGGTCACCTCACCGTAAGCATCGCGGGCGTCATCGCCGAGATCTTCGTTCCTGACCGTCTCCTCCAACTCTCCCTCGGGCAGCATGATCAGGCATCCGCCCAGATAGACGGCTGATTTGACCTCGACGAACAGGTAACCGTTCCCGCCTCCGCCACCGCGGATATCCATGCGGGTCATGATCTGCTTGCCGCCGGCCTGTTCAAGGAACGTCTCCTTGGTCACGGCCAGGTTCTCCAGCAAGGTGACCTGCAGGGTGCCGCCAAGCAGGGCACTCACCTCCTCGGCCATCCTGGTCATGCTGTTTTTCAACAGCTCGTCAACCCGCTTCCTGTGCTTGCCGACATCGCGTTTACGCACAGCCGGCCCCTCGGAGCGGCCCGCTGCCCCTTCCCCGCTCGGCCGACTTAAAACACCGGCTGGGTCCACCTGCCCATCAGCCGCTGCCTGCCTTTCAATCCTACCGGTTTCTTCGCCGACAACCTGCTCGGCAACCGTGCCGGCGGCCGCATCCGCGGCCCCCTGAGCCGCCGGAGCCTGTCCCGGTTGCTCCTTGGCTGCCTCCGCCACTAGGCCGAAGGGCTCGGCGGGCAAAATCAAGCGCAGGCTGCCCAGCTCCCGGCCATCGAGCTGCATGGGTGCGGTCATGATATAGTAGGGAACGTCGGCGATCGGCTGGTCGGATTCGACCACTACCTTGGCAGGAACAAGAACCTCCTGCTCCATCCTGACCAGGCGAACATTCTTTGGATACTGTTCCTCGAAGGTCACCGTGGCCGCGCCGCAGATGATGTTTGCCACTTCGCCGTAGGAGTCCTGTAGTTCTTCCGAGTACTCCTGGCTCGCCACCACGTTGTCCAGTTCCGATTCCGGCAACATGATCAAGGTGCCGCCGATCTGGATGGCATCCCTGATCCCGACCAGCAGACAACCGGCCCCCTGGATTTCCCCTTCCAGGCGGATATGGGCCAGAACCTCCTTGAAACCTGCTTCGGCGAACAGTTCCTCCTTGCTTGCCTGTCGAAAAACCGGCTCGCCCATCACAAAAGGTTTGCCGACCAGTGCCGACACCTCCTCCTGAATTCTGACCCGACAGGCGTGCAGCAGTTTATCGAAACGTTCTCTGGCTTTCATCGCTTGTTTAAGGAGAAAGGGTTCGGAAAAAGATAATCGTCCTCACGGGCAACCGAACGTAGGCATTACCCGCGACTGCACGAACGACAAGGAGGCAGCCGTGCCCACCGGGCCGCCAACGGCCGGTCGCAGAAAATATGCAAGGGCTGCACCAAGTACATCTTTTTCGGCACCAATGGCCGGCAACTTTACCCGAAAGGTCAAGAGAGGACGAAGCGGAGTTCAACCGCAAACCGACCGAGGGGACTGGCGAAGCGGACCGAAGCCCTGGTAGCCCCGGAAAGGCCGCTGGTGCGAATTGATTTGCCGATGACGGTGGAGGGAATGGCCAGTTCGATCTTCCGGCCGGCATCGGCCAGAGCGACCTTCAATCCGCCGGCGACCATATTGGTGATTTCACCGATGGCATCCTTGACGTCCTCTCCAAGTTCGGTCACCTCCATGCCCAGCATGGCTCCGGTCACCCCCAGGGCCACCTCGGCGGGACATTGAATGGTCAGAATACCCTTGAGATCGCCGGCCAGGCCAATGAGACTGAACACATTGGCATCCGGCTCGTCGCCCGGATGGTCGGCAGGTGATTCAGGGACGATATCGATAAAAATCATGGAGGCAAACACCTCCAGGGTGGCATCGATGAGGTTTTTTTCCAGCTCCAAGAACCGATCTCCAACTATATGACAAATAAGACCAGGACGCAGGAGCGCGTCAAGGCTCCAGTTCCACCTCAACGTAGAACAATCCCGCTGGCGCCTTGAACGGCAGGATGACCTGATCGCCTTCGGCCTGCGAGGAAAAGGCGTACTCATCGCCGAAAATGGTCGAGGGCAGGGAAAGCTGAATATCCTTGCCGCGATCGGAGAGGATGGTTTTCAGATTGCCGCCAAGCATATTGGCGATTTCGCCGATGGCATCCTGGACATCCTCGTTAACCTCCTCGACATCCATGCCGAGAAAATTGCTGGTGACCGCCAAGGCCACCTCCTGGGGAAAATGAACCGCCAGAACCCCCTTGTGGGTACCGGCCAAGCCAACCATGCCGGTGATCGATTTCTTGAGCGGCCCCAATTTTGCCAGCGGCACCCCGGCCACCGCAATTTCCATCATCACCATGCCGGTAAAGATCTCGATGGTCGACTCGATGAGTTTGTCATTGATTTCCGTAAAACTGTTCACACTATCCCCCTCTCCAGGAACGCCTGGAAATGTGCTCGTGAAAGCCGGTTGGCTGATGTCTTACATCAATGGTCCGAGCACTTCATTTACCTTGTCCGGAGTGAAGGGCTTTTTCAACGCACCGACCGCGCCCAGGCTTTTGGCTTCGCCGATGATGTCCTCGCCCGTTTCGGTGGAGATCATGAAAACCGGAATATCCTTGATCCCGGGACGATTTGATTTCTCGCGCAGAAACTCGATGCCGTTCATGTTCGGCATATTGATATCGCTCAGGACGATGTCGATGGATTCTTTTTCCAGCACGGCCAGGGCCTCCTGACCATCACCGGCCTCGTAAATCTCGCCGAAATCAAGTCCGGCCTGCCGCAACGAACGGCTGATGATCTTGCGCATGGTGCTGGAATCATCGACAAGCAGTACATTTTTCGCCATTTTTCCCTCTTCTGCGTTATGGATGCGATATCCGACGTTATGAATTCATCCTACCCAACTAGTGGTGAACAAAGCAGGAATTATACTTAATCGCTATTCTATCAACAGCAATTCGCGGAAATCAAGGTTTCTTCTTTTGTCCGCTGTTTTTCCTTGGCGGTCAAACCCTTCGCGGCACCCGCAGGGTGATGCAGGTGCCCTTGCCGGGCCGGTTGACCAAGTGCATGTCGCCACCCAAGGCCGTCACCATCGCCCGAACCGCAACCAATCCCGGTGATCGTCCAGGCCCTGTGAAGTCGTCCTCGACGGGATGCGTTCGAGGCAGATCCAGATCACCTTCCATGCCACGGCCGTCATCCTCGACACTTGACCAGATCTCCTCTCCGTGACGGAAGACCAGCACATCGATTCTGCCAGTTGTCCGTTTGCCAGCCCGGCGGCGATTCTCAACGGGTTCCAGGCCGTGTTCGGCGCTGTTTTCAACCAGACGGACCAGGGCGTCGGCCAATCCGGAGACATCTTCGGTCTCCTGAAGCAGTTCCAATCCCTCGATGGTGCAATGCACCCGTTTGTCGGACCTGGCCGCCAGATCATACGCCACCCGCTGCAGTCGGCGGGCCAGCGAGGCCAGCGCATCCCGGCCACAGGCGCGGAGCAGGGCTTGCAGTTTGACAACCAGCGTTCTGTGTTCCGGCGGCATGGCCAAGGATGTCAACTGTTCGATGACCGCACCCATCCGCCCGAGCCGGCGACCGTCGACCAGCACCTCGTGGAAACCGAAGGTCCGTCGATCTTCCGCCTCCCGGCCACATCGATCGGCAAGGACATTCTCCGCCTCGGTTGCCCGGGCCCGCTTATCGTGCTGCTGGCGCAGAACACGGTCAACCTCCTCCGGCGTCACCTCTCCCATGGCCACCAGCACTTCGCCAAGTCGGGGGACCCGGCCTTTGCAGGAGGCATGCTGGGCCGCCAGGGCACGAAGGACTGTTTCAGGATCCACCAGCCCTGCCTCAACCAGCAATTCGCCGCTGGGCTGACGCATCATACCCTGAAGTGCGGCCAGATGATGCTCCACATCGGCCACCACGATGCCGGCGACGGGAGTATAGGACGCGACCGCCGCACGGAGTGCATCGATGCAGCGGAGAAATACCCTTTCAGGATATTCGGTCTGAAAGAACTCTCCCTCGGCATAACGCCGCAAGGTGGCTTCCAGGGCATGGCAGACCCGCTCCGGCTCCCGGAACCCGTAGAGGGCGAAATGCTGTTTAAGGCGGCGAGAAACCCGGCTCACCTCGGCCACCCGCTCCAGGTCAATGGCAATAAAGTCCCACAACACGCACTCCTGCTCGACCGTACTCAGCAACTGGTCAGTTTCCCAGAAAAAGGCTTCCCGCAATTCCACCGACAGGGGAGCACCTGTTCCATAGCCCGCCCGATCCGCCTCCTCCTCGTCGGTCGCCGACCTGATAGCCGAGGCCAACGCGGCGGCAGAATGGGCAAGGCAATGGTCTGATTGTTCAGCCGCGATCAGGTTCAAACCCTTTTCCAGGAAGGTGCAGGTTTCCGCCACCAGCCCAATGCGCCTGGGAGTGAGCAACAGCACCCCGGAACGAACCCGATCAAGCAGATATTCCATAGCCCCGGCCGGTTCCGCCAGATGTTCAAGACCATGATCGGCGGCTTTGCCGATGACGAAGCGAACCAGGCGAAAGCAGGATCCGATCACACGGGGGGCTAGATCATCACGATCCGGCTGTTCGACCAGGGCGCGAACAAACGGAAAAATCTGCCGAACCATCCGCAGACTTGTATCGACAAATGGACCCAGTTGATGATGTTCATGTTCTGCCACCGCACCTCTCCTTGCACCCTTGATCACCGTCCGGGACGATTGCCCGGAACTCCGTACCGGTCGCCCCGACCGTGCCGTTTCCGTGTCGCCGATCTGGTCGGCAATCGATCCGGCCAAAATTATGACACCGTTGCGACGCACAAAAAATTGTCACCCTGGACACCCTGCCGCCAACCGGCGGTGCGAAGCCGCCCCACCGTACTCTTTCCCGGGATATGGAATGTTAATTGCTTAAAAACAGCATGCGACACAGCCTGCCACGGTGGATCAGGTCTCCGCGTTTCTGAAATGTATCGCCATAGCCATGCGCCTTCACTGTTTCATCATCGCCCTGCTCCTCTTTGCTGTCAATCTGTTTTGCAGCGCCACCGCCCTGGCGGGACCGGTACTCAAAGCGATCAACCGCAGCAACGAACCTGGAAACGTGCACCTGTATTTCCATTTCGATCAGCTGCCCGGCTACCGGATCACCACCAACGGCCGACGGGTCGACCTGATCCTGACCGATGTCGACATAGCCGACAACCTGATTCCCCCGGCCAGCGACGACCGCATGATAAAAATGGTCACCAAAACCCAGGAGCCTGCCACCACATTGTCCTTTTACTTCCGCTACCCGCCGCAGAAGGTGCATGCGGAGAGCAACAAGGTGACCGGATTGATCATGCTCGACATTCTCCTTGGCAATCAGCTGTCCGCCTCCTACCCGGAACTCACCACCAGGCTCCACGGTGTCACCGTGGTCAAACGTCCGCAACCCGACACCCTCAATCCGGTCAACATCACTCCCTTCGCCAATAACTGGCGCTCCTTTTTTACACTCTTCGAATCACCAGTTGACCTGTCGCCGGCGCCACGGCTCCACCTTCCCCCTTTTCCACTGGCCGTCATTCTGTCGCCCCGGCCCGAAGACTCCCAATGGCTACCCGAGGAGATTCGCGGCATGGCGGAAAGCGGCAAGTGGCTTCAGGTCTGCCTACTGCTTCGCCAACAGGTTGAAAAGACGGCTGACGAACATATCAAGGAGCGGCTGGTGCTCTCCTATGCCGAAGGTTTGGTCAGGGCCGGGGAATATCGTGAGCCCTATTACCTTCTCCAGCGGATCACACTCGGATACCCCGACTCGCTGCTGGCCGACCTGGCCTCCTTTCTCCTCATCTACCAGCAGGCGGACCGGGGCGATCACACCAATGCCTACTATGAACTCCGGACCCTGCTCGGCAGGCTGGGGGCCACCCCTTTTGCCCCGGCTTTCAACCTTCTCCTGGCGGAACTGGCCTTGATGGCCGACCGAACCTCTGAGGCGAAAACCCTGCTCGACGACCCGATCATCGCCCAGGAACCATCGTTCGACCTTGTCCGGCGACTGCGGCAGGCGGACCTTCTTTTCACCGGCAAACAGACGGACAAGGCGCTGGCCGCCTATCTGGAATTGGCAACCCAGTCGACACTGATCGAAACCGACCCGCTGTCGCTTGCCCGGTTCGCCCGGGGACTGTATGAAGCCCGCCGCTATCCCGAGGCAGCCAAACGGTACCAACAACTGGTCGATCTGCTCGCCAACCGACCGGGTATGGACCTCGCCCTGTTCCGGCTGGCCATGTGTCATCTCCGCATGCCGGCGACAGCCAAAAAGGCGCGAATCGATCTGGTCCAGATCCAGAACGCCTTTCCCGACACCCTGGGCGGAGAACGGGCCCATCTCAAGCAGACCGACCTTGACTACATGAGCAAACGGATGAAGGGTCGCGATGCCGAAGCTGTTTACGGCAGATACGCCCTGGCTGGCAAAACGGTGGACCTGCGCGAGGAAAGCGGCTTCAAGCAAGCTTTGGTCAACTCCCTTGAGGGGGAGGCAGAGACAAGCGTGCGCCAGTGCATGCACCTGCTCCGCACCTTCCAGTCCGGCGCTCTGCGCACCGAAACCACAGCCCTTTTAATTCAGCAACTCCCCGGCGTCATCCGCCAACTGGTCAAGGACGAGGAGTATGTCAAGGCGCTGGTCCTGGCCAAGCAGAACAAGAATCTCTTTGTCCGCGGCTGGCTGGAAACCGGCCTGCTTTTCGACCTGGCGCGTGCCTACAGCAGGCTCGGCATGGCTGACGAGACCGCCCAGACCTACCAATACCTCTTCGAGGTGTCCGGGGAGGCCGACCGGGAGAATATCTATCTGCCGCTCTTGCAGGCGTTCATGGCCACCGGACGTTTCACCCGGGTCGGTGAGTACGCCGATCGCTACCAGATCCGGTTTCCCAAAGGACGTGATAGCCAGGCCGTCTTTGCCCTCAAGGTTCGGGCCCTGTACGAATCCGGCCAGCTCGACCAGGCCCTTGCCCTGCTTACCTCAACATCCGGTTCCGGATCACGGGAACTCGATCTGCTCAAGGGGCGCATCCTCTTTGAAAAAAAAGAGTGGCAGAAAGTGATCGACACCCTGGCCCAACCCGGCATCCAGGAGTCCCTGACCAGCCATGGACTGGTGCTGCCATTGGCCGAATCCTATTTTCAGACCGGCAAGGAGGAGCAGGCCGCCCCCCTCTTCCGGCAGCTCGCCGAGGGCCGGGAACATGCCGAACAGGCGCGCTTCCGACTGGCGCAGATAGCCCTCAAACGGGGCGACAGGTCCCAGGCACTTAATTTGTTCAGGGAACTGGCCGAAAAAGGCACAGACCCGTTGTGGAAAAAGATCGCCAAGGAAGAGGTCTCGATCCTCGAGATGACCAACCAATAAGTGTCGTCAAGACCGCCATCGACATCAACGTTTTGGAGACCACCCATGCCAACCATTCAACAATTTGACACCACGATGCGCCTCCTGCAAAGGGTTCTCGATCTTCGCACCGCCAACCAGGAGGTGATCGGCTCCAACATCGCCAACGCGGAAACACCCGGTTACGAGGCCCGGTCGTTTTCCTTCGAGGACCAACTGCGCGGCGCCCTGTCCGCCAACTCGCTGCATCCGGTGGCCACCCTGCCCAACCACATCCCGATCGTGCCCACCGAGCTTGAGCAGGTCAGTGGGGCCGTCACGGTTACCAGGGACACGGCGGGCATCGGCGACCGCAACACGGTCAGCGTCGACCAGGAGATGATCAACTTGTCCCGCAATCAGCTCCTGTACGAAGCCGCCGTGACCATGCTCAACAAGAAAATGTCGCTGGTCAAATATGCCGCCGGCGGTGGCGCGTAATTTGCTAGACTACCTCAAGACAGACTGACCAGGAGCAGAACATGGACATTTTCACCACCTTTGACATTGCCGCCTCGGGTATGAAAGCGCAGAGCACCCGGCTGCATACCATCAGTTCGAATCTGGCCAACGCCGAGACCACCTCCACTCCGGAAGGTGGCCCTTACAAGAAGAAGGCGGTGGTCTTCCAGGCCGAACCAATGCCCTTCAGCCGTCATCTGAGCACC
>JAUWAH010000421.1 GCA_030602145.1 Desulfobulbus sp. | reverse complement strand
CCCGGCTCACCCCTTCCCCTTCATCTCCAACCTGTCGATCAACCTCCTGGTGGCGGTCCGCTCTCCGGATGCCGAGTACAGCTATCTCAACCGGATCAAGGTGCCGGTCAGCGACGACATGCCCCGGTTCCTCAGCTTCGGTACCGCCGGCCACTGGATCACCCTGGAGGATCTGATCGGCAACAATCTGGAGATGCTTTTTCCCGGTATGGTGGTCGAGAGCTGCGAAACCTTCCGGGTGACCCGCAATGCCATCACCGAGCCCGACCAGGAGCAGGCCAACGACCTGTTGCAGATGATCGAGTCGGCCCTGCGCGAGCGCAAGTTCGCCGAGATCGTCCGGTTGGAGGTGGGCTGGGGCATGGAAGAATCGCACCGGGGCATGCTGGCCGCCGAGCTGGGGGTGGACGACGAGGGCGACGTCTTCGCGATGGACGGCATGGTCGGCAAGTGCGATCTGATGGAGATCGCCCGGCTCGACCGTCCCGAACTACGCTTTCCGCCGCACAAACCGGTGGATCATCCCGACCTGCTGGACGAGGATCCCAACATCTTCCACGTCATCCGCAAGCGCGGCGACATCCTGCTCCAGCATCCCTATGAGTCCTTCGATACCTCGGTGGAGCGGTTCCTGCGCGAGGCGAGCACCGATCCCAAGGTGCGGGCGATCAAGATGACCCTGTATCGAACCGCCGGCCGGTCGCGGGTGATCGAATACCTGATCGACGCCGCCCAAAACGGCAAGCAGGTGGCGGTGGTGTTGGAACTGAAGGCCCGCTTCGACGAGCAGGCCAATATCCGCTGGGCCGCTGCCCTGGAGGAGGCGGGCATCCACGTCACCTACGGGGTGATCGGGCTCAAGACCCACTGCAAGGTGATCTTCGTGGTCCGCAAGGATTATGACGGCCTGCGGCGCTATGCCCATGTCGGGACCGGCAACTACCATGCGGGCACGGCCAGGTTGTACTGCGATTTCGGTCTGTTGACCTGCGATCCGGACATCGGTGCCGACCTAACCGAGCTGTTCAACTACCTGACCACCGGCTGCACGCCGATGCGCCGCTACCGCAAGCTGCTCTGCTCCCCCCGGCAGCTCAAGAAGGCGCTTGTGCAGAAGATCGAACGCGAGATCGCCCACCACAGCGAGACCTCGCCCGGTCTGATCCAGTTGAAGGCCAATGGCCTGGAGGACCGGGAAATCGTCGCTGCCCTCTACCGGGCTGCCCAGGCCGGGGTCCGGGTCGACCTCATCATCCGCGATACCTGCCGCCTCAGACCTGGAATTCCGGGCCTCTCCCACACCATCCGGGTGCTCTCCCTGGTGGGCCGCTTCCTGGAACATGCCCGGTTGTTTTATTTCCGTAACGGCGGGGACGAGGACTACTTCATCGGCTCGGCCGACCTGATGCAGCGCAACCTGGAGAGCCGGGTCGAGGTCTGCGTGCCGGTGGAATCGGCCAAGCTGAGGAAGCACCTGCGGGAAATGCTCGACCTGCAGCTCGCCAACCGCCGCAATGTCTGGGAGATGCAGGCCGACGGCACCTACAGCCAACGGCCGGCCAAGGGTCGGGAAGGCGTGGTCTGCATCCACCGCCGCCTGATCGAGCGCGCCGAGCGTCGCCTGGCCGCCGGCGACCGGTTGCTGGCGAAGAAGAAGGCCAGGAAGAAAGGTTGATCGTTGGTGAGAGGAAACTGTCTCATTAAAAAGCCGGATCCACGGTTGTTGATCAATTGATTGTTGGAGGCATTGACAACACCGGGCGATTGTTGGTATCTTCACCAACATGAAGGCACATGTATTGCTCAACCAACGACAACCGCTTTCCGAAAATGTTTTCGTTGAAATGGTGGTCTGGCGTGTGCCATCACCTGTTGCAGGAAGTATCCATGCATTCAAGTACCGGCTCGCGCTGGTTGTCGATGGCTCGTGCGTGCTTCGCTACGATAACGAAGCGGGCAAGGGCGATCACAAGCATGCGGGCGACACTGAAATGCCCTACGTTTTCACCACTCCTCAGGCATTGTTGCAGGATTTTTGGAGCGACGTGGATAATTGGGAGATCTAACATGCGGACCGTCACATTGGAAATTGCTTCCCGAGAGAAAATCAACGAGCGGTTTGTGCACGCGTTTGAGGGCGAATCGCAAGGAGAGTTCATCAGCTTCGAGTCACCTGCTCTTCTTTTTAAAACTCTTTCCGGTAAGCGCTGGGAATTGCTGAAGATCATGACTGGTGCGGGAGCAATGACCATTCGCGAGGCGGCACGCCGGGCAGGACGAGACGTTAAAGCCGTGCATGGCGATGTGCATGCGTTACTGAAGACGGGTTTGCTCCACAAAACGGACGATGGCCGCATTGTCTTTCCTTTTGACGCGGTGCATGTTGACTTCATGCTCAATGCGGCCTGATTCCCATCATTGGGTACCCACATACATCGAGCAGAGGAAAAATACCAGACCAGGTTTCGCAACCCCTTGTCCCGACCGGAGGTTGATGTTGTCTGAGCGTCGCCCACGCCGGCTGGTCAAGCCAACCGGCTGTTTCCACCGGTCCCCCAGTTCGATTGACGCTCCGCACCGGAAAGGAGAGCCCTGCTGACCGCTGACGGCGGGAGGACAGCGTGCCGGTTCCCCCCCGGCGCGCGGTCAGCGGCTCGCGTTGGGCACGGTCATGGCCCGGCCCAGCGCCAGGTGCAGGGATGTGGCGTGCAATCCCAAGCTCTCGCCGTCGAATTCATCCAAGGGGACGAACATCAGCCAGGGCCGCTCTTCGCCTTGATGCCGAATGGCCCCGACCAGAACCAGGGTTCTGCCGGAGACCAGCAGGGCCTGTCCCCTGCGGCCGGGCAGGTCGAGCATGGTTGCATGGCGCTCGGCCCGGGGTCGGTTCGGGTCGACCAGCGGCTGGATGCGGACCATGTCGCCATCTTCGGTGGTCAGGTTGAGCCCCAGCAGGGTTGGGCCGGGTTTGGCCAGGCCGAC
>JAUWAH010000256.1 GCA_030602145.1 Desulfobulbus sp. | reverse complement strand
GTGGTCGGTTTTGTCGGCAACAGCGGCCAGGTCAACTACGGTGCCGCCAAGGCGGGACTGGTCGGCCTGACCAAGTCCATGGCCCGGGAATTGGCCGGACGGAATATCACCGTCAACTGCGTCGCTCCAGGGTATATCGTTACCGACATGACCGATGGCCTCACTGAAGATGTTCAGGAAGCGCTCAAAGCCCAGATTCCCATGGGCATCTTGGGCACGCCGGAAGACGTGGCTGCGGCGGTGGCCTTCCTGGCATCGTCGGACAGTAACTACGTTACTGGCCAAACCCTGCATGTCAACGGCGGCATGTACATGGGCCATTGACAAAGCGGGTCCGAATATCTACATTCGGACGGTGTTTGTACACAAATAATCGACAATTCCTAGAGGAGATGAACAATGGCTGTTGAAGATAAAATGATTGATATCATCGTTGAGCAACTGAGTGTTGATCGCGACAAGGTCGTTCCGGGTGCATCGTTTGTCGATGATCTCGGCGCCGATTCCCTGGATCTGGTCGAGTTGATCATGGCCATGGAAGAAGAGTTCGATGTCGAGATTCCGGACGAAGAGGCTGAAAAGATCGTCACGGTGCAAAACGCCATCGATTACGTGGCCAAGGTCAAGGGTTGAGGCGAGGCGGATAGCGTGAAACGACGGGTCGTTGTCACAGGTATAGGCCTGATCACGCCGCTCGGGATTGGCACCGGGGCGACGTGGAACGCGCTGATCAATGGCCAAAGCGGTATCGGACCGATTACCCGCTTTGACGCCTCTGATCATGCTTCGCAGATTGCCGCGGAAGTGAAGGGTTTTACACCTGAACAGTGGTTTGAGAAAAAACAGGCGAAGAATCTGGATCTGTTCGTCCAATACGCGGTGGCTGCGGCCGACATTGCCTGGAAAGACAGCGGCCTGTCGATCAACGAGGAGAATGTCAACAGGGTCGGGGTCATCACCGGTTGCGGTATGGGCGGTCTGCCCACCATCGAAGAATATCATGGTGTTTTGATGGAGAAAGGGCCGCGCAAGATTACCCCCTTTTTTATACCCCGGGTTATCCCCAACATGCCCTCGGGCCATATCTCCATGCGGTTGGGCTGCAAGGGTCCCAACCTGTCCCAGACCACTGCCTGCGCCGCCGGGACTCATGCCGTCGGTGAGGCGTTTCGCCATATTGCCTACGGTGACTGTGACGCAGCCGTCACCGGTGGCACCGAATCGGTGATCTGCCCCCTGGCAGTGGGCGGATTCAGTGCCATGAAAGCGCTCTCGACCCGAAACGACGATCCGACCGCCGCTTCCCGGCCGTTTGATCGTGATCGTGACGGGTTCGTTATTTCCGAAGGGGCCGGCATGCTGGTCCTTGAAGAGATGGAGGCCGCCAAACGGAGGGGAGCGACCATTTATGCGGAAATCATCGGGTATGGACAAACCAGCGACGCCTTCCATATAGCCGCGCCGCCCGAAGACGGAGAAGGGGCAGCCCGCTGCATGGCAGCGGCATTGCGTGACGCCGGCTTGAACGCCGACGACATCGATTACATCAACGCCCATGGCACCTCCACACCGCTCAACGACAAGTGCGAGACCATGGCCATCAAGACCGTGTTCGGTCATCATGCCGCCAAACTTGCGGTCAGTTCGACCAAATCCATGACTGGCCACATGCTGGGCGCCGCCGGAGGGATCGAGGCTGCCTTCACTGCCTTGAGCCTCCATCACGGCATCCTGCCGCCGACCGCCAATCTCCACAATCCGGACCCGGAATGCGACCTGGATTATGTACCGTTGACCGCCCGTGAGGTTCGGATTACCACCGCCATGTCCAACTCCTTCGGCTTCGGCGGAACCAACGGCGTGGTGGTGTTCCGGCGGTTTGCCTAAAACGTCTTCCGGGAGCAGGGGCATGGAGATCGCACTGGGATGTGACCACGGCGGACTTGAGTTGAAGAAGGAATTGTTGCCTCTGCTTGAGCGGGCCGGACATGGAATAGTCGATTTCGGTACCTTCACCGAGGACTCGGTAGACTACCCCGACTTTGCCGATCAGGTCTGTGCCGCGCTCGAGGAGAACCGATGTGCACGTGGCATCCTCATCTGCGGGACCGGTATCGGCATGTCGATTGCCGCCAATCGCCATCGTCATATCCGGGCTGCTCTCTGCCACGAAGCCTTCACCGCGCGCATGAGCCGCGAGCATAACGATGCCAACATTCTCTGCCTCGGGGCCCGGGTGCTCGGGATTGCCATCGCTTTGGATATCGTTCGCGTCTGGTTGGAAACCGAATTTGCCGGTGGTCGCCATCTGCGCAGGATCAACAAGATGGGGTAAGGGATTTTTTTCCTTTCCAGTGCAATGAACCGGCGTGCTTGGTATGCAAGCAGCCGGTTTTTTGTTGGCACAGTTGCCCCTGGACCTGAAACCATTGCAGGTATGTCATGAAATGCCCCTATTGCGGCCATTTGGACAGTCGGGTAATCGATTCCCGCATCAACAAGGACAAGACCATCACCCGCCGCCGTCGTGAGTGTGACGGCTGCCGGCACAGGTTCACCACCTACGAACGCATTGAGTTGACGCTGCCGGTGCTGATCAAGAAGGACGGCCGGCGTGAACCCTGGGATCGGGGAAAGATAGTGGCGGGTTTGGAAAAAGCCTGCGAAAAGCTGGCGGTCAGCATGACCGATATCGATGCCTTTGTCGATGCCATCGAGCAAAAGCTCCAGGATTACGGCGGCAAGGAAATTCCGACCAGCCAGATCGGTGAATGGGTGATGGAGGCCCTGCCGGCGCTGGACGAGGTGGCCTATGTCCGTTTTGCCTCGGTGTACCGGCAATTCAAGGACGTCAACGAGTTCATGGACGAATTGAAACTTTTCCTCGGTGAGAGGGGCAAACATTGAAACCGACCATGGGTGATGAAGACACCCGGTACATGGAGCTTGCCCTTGAAGAGGCGAGCAAAGGGTTGGGCAGAACCTCCCCCAACCCGGCTGTCGGGGCGGTGGTCGTGCAAAACTGCGAGGTGGTCGGCAGGGGGTATCATAAAAAGGCCGGGACAGCCCACGCCGAAGTCAATGCCCTTGCCGATGCCGGCGAAAGGGCGGCGGGCGGAACACTGTACGTTACACTGGAGCCCTGTAACCATACCGGGCGTACCCCGCCCTGTACCAGGGCCATACTGGCGAGCGGCCTATCCAGGGTGGTGATCGGCATGGCCGATCCCAACCCACTGGTGACCGGAGGCGGGGCGGATTTCCTCAAGGCACAGGGGCTCGAGGTGCGGAGCGGTGTGCTTGAGGACCGGTGCCGGGCCCTGAATTACCCATTCATTAAACACAGCGCCACGGGCTGGCCGTGGGTGATCATCAAAGCCGCGGTCAGCCTCGACGGCAAGATCACCCTGCGCCCCCGTCAGGGCGAGGCGATCTCCGGCCCGGAATCGCACCGGTCCGTCCACGAACTGCGCAACCGTGTCGATGCCATTCTGATCGGAGTGGAGACAGCGATCATCGACAATCCCAGTCTGACCACCCGGTTGGCAGATGTTGAAAACAGGCGCGATCCGGTTCGGGTCATCCTGGATACCTCGTTGCGTTTATCGGAAACGTCGCGCCTGCTCAATCAGGATTCCCCGGCTGAAACCCTGGTGATCTGCGGCCAAGAGGCCCCGGAAGACAAAGCTGCCCTTCTGGCAGAGAGAGGGGCGACAGTCTGCCGCCTGCCGCGTCAGCAGGATGGTCGGATCGACCTGCGAGCCCTGCTCGCCCTGCTCGGCAAGCGGAACATCACAACTCTGCTTGTCGAGGGCGGGGCCAGGGTGCATGGCGCCTTCTATAGCCAGCACCTGTTCGATGAACTCTGGCTCTATTACGCACCCTTTCTGGCCGGTGATCTGGGCACCCCTTTGGTCAGCGGTTACGCACTGCCCGGGAGGGATGACGCGCCAATCCTGACCAAGGTGAGTGTTCAACGGCTCGGCAACGATATCCTCTACCGGGCTTTCCGGCGGCAAGCGTTTGTCACCGGCTGAGGTGGGTTTTGAGAAGATCCCATCGGGCAAGGAACTGGTCGGCGTTGGCGAATCGCAGGCGCATCTCCACACTGTCATCCTCAAAGGAGGGACTTGGGTCGATGGCCACGCCTTCGGGCAGGTGCAGTTGGCGGACGAACTGCTGAAACTGTTTCTCCAGCCGGGTTTTTTCAGGCCAGCAGCGGGCTGAGAGCGTTTGCAGCAAACCCTGGATTCTCTGCGGCCCATTTTCTGCTGGTTGCTCTGTGCCGGCCAACCATTCGCCCACCAGCTCCTGCACCGTGGTTCCTTCCCGCAAGACAAGTTCCGTGATCATTTCCACCAGGTTGAACTGCTTTGAGCCACCTGGGCGATACTGCTCGATGAGCCGCGTCGCCACTTCCTGATCCGCAGGCGAAAGACGATGCATCAAGCCTACCGCCCTGGCGGAGAGGTGGCCCCGGTGACAGGCCAGGACGGTTGCGGGGCAGAGGTCGAGGAATGCGCCCAGTTCTTCAAGCTTGGCGCGGTGGGGCTTGTGTCCCATCAGGGAGAGAAGGGAATAGAGATCCTCGTCGTTGAGGTTTTCCCGTGCCTGGCGAAGAAGGTGGGCTTGCAGGATGGGGCTGGCCTGAAGGGCGGCAAGGT
>JAUWAH010000040.1 GCA_030602145.1 Desulfobulbus sp. | reverse complement strand
GTCGGCGACCCGGTCCTGCTCGACGACGGTCTGCTGGAGCTGCGGGTCCTCAAGGAAGGAGCCCGCGAGGTCCACTGCGAGGTGATCGTCGGCGGCACCCTCAAGTCCAACACGGGGATCAACCTGCCGCAGACTGCCCTGAGCCTCCCCAGCATCACCGAAAAGGACTGGCAGGACCTCGACTGGGGCCTCAATCATTCCATCGATTACGTGGCCCTGTCCTTTGTCCGCAGCGCCGAGGACATCTGGCGGATCAAGAACTACATCCGGGCAGCGGGCAAACGTAACATCAAGGTGGTGGCCAAGATCGAGAAGCCGGAGGCTGTGCAGAACATCCGCGAAATCGTCGAGGTGGCCGACGCCATCATGATCGCCCGCGGCGACATGGGCGTCGAGCTGCCGGCTGCCCGGGTACCCCGCATCCAGGAGAGGATCATTCACCTCTGCTGGGAACTGAATACCCCGGTGATCACCGCCACCCAGATGCTCGACTCGATGACCACCAACGCCCGCCCCACCCGCGCCGAGGTCACCGACGTCAGCATGGCCATCAAGGAGGGCACCGATGCTGTGATGCTCAGCCAGGAGACCGCCACCGGCATCGACCCGGTCAACGTGGTCCGCACCATGGCCTCGATCATCTGCGAAGAGGAGCGGCATGCCGGCACCAGCACCGGACAGCACCAGGAACTCGACAAGGATGCCGCCGTCTATCCGGCCCTGTCGGTAGTCGCCCATCTCAGCACCACCACCGCCACCCTGCTGCTCGACCCGGACGGCACCCTCTACCCCATTCTCTCCAAATGGAACCGCCGGGTGCCGATCGTGCTGGTGACCCGATCGCTCCATGTGGCCCGGCACGCCGGCCTGTACAACAATATCTTTCCGCTGATCATCAAGGAACAACTGGACCGGGCCGATATGGTTCTCCGGGCCCTGGCCATGGCCAGGGAGTGGGGATACGTCCATTCCGGGGAGTCCATTGCCGTGGTCGAGGGCCCGCGGATGACCCGGCGCGGCATCCGCCAGATGGCCTCGGTCCAGGTGATCCGGGTGGAGAGGGAGTAAGGGTTCCTATCCCCGGGCATCGTCCTCTCCAAACGCAACGCCGCCGGATCGTAGTCGATCCGGCGGCGTCGTTTTTCCTGCTTGCCTTGTCCGCTGCCGCCGGCCCCCCTGCCGGCTTTCAGCAGGAAACCGCCCCCCTTATTTGGCCGCCGGCTCCACTTTCTTGTCGGGTGCGGGAGCCTGTTCCGTCGTCTTGCCCTGTTCGGGGGCAGCAGCCTTGTCGGGGGCCTTGGTCATCTGGCCCATCAGCAACGGCTTGAGCTGCACACCGATCCGCTGAATATAGCCCTTGTTCCACGCAAAACCCAGGGCGGTCAACAGCACCGCCAAAAAGACCCACCGTTTCCAGGGGGTCTTCTTCTCAGCGAACGGATCGACCAGGCTGCGCTCGGCGCCTTTGGGCAGCTCGGCCAACTTGGTCAGGGTGGAACCGAAGGGGATGTTGATGGCAGCCTTGGTGTTGACCGCCCAGCCGTTGGCATCCAGGATGGGCCCCAGGTTGCGCTGCCGCAGCTTGAGAAAGGCAATCAGCATCGACGGCCCCGAAATGGCGAGGATGATGCCGCCGATGGCCAGGGGCATTTCCCAGAGGGGCAGGGCCATGAAACCGCCGACGATGGTGGCCACAGCCGTACCGATGGCCCCCAGGGCCAGGCCGATGGCGGCGAAGATACCGGCAAATTTGCCGACGTCAAAGGGCATGGGCGGTGGTGTGCCGGCCGCGGCCTTGGCGCCGATACCGGTGATCTCCGCCGAGGCGCCGCTGTCCACCGCCTTGTCCTTGGCGGCGGCGAACTTCTCGACCTGCTCGCCGATCATGCGGGCGATCCGTTTGTAGGGCGCCCAGAATGCCTGGGAAACGGAAATCGGATGGTCGATGATCTTGACGATGGTGGCGTCCCAGTCGTTGCCCCTGGCATCGTAAAAGACTCCGTTACGGCCGACCATCAGATTGTCGGCGTCGCCCCCGGTGAAGGCGGCGGCGATCAGCATGCGTTCGCTGCTGTCGCGGCGCTTGCAGTCGCAATAGGCCAGGTAGGTGCGGCTGAGGTTGGCCAGGGGACTGTGGGTTTCGACGCTCTCCACCCGGATACAGAGTTCGCAGGCCCGGCCGTCGATGAACAGGGCGCCGGCCTGGAAGATGGCCTTGCGCTTCTGGGCGTAAAAATCGCGGAAGGCTACGAAGTTATTGAGGAGCTGGAAGAGATCGCGGTTGAAATGGACCAGCCGGACCACTTTGTCGATGGTTTCGACCTGCTCGGCCAACTGCAGATCACGCTCGATCAGCCGCTCGAGCCGATCCCGCCAGGGGCCGTCGACCACCTCGCGAAGACGCTCCGGCCCCAGGGCCTCGAC
The DNA here is from genome assembly GCA_030602145.1 of Desulfobulbus sp. Taxonomy (GTDB): domain Bacteria; phylum Desulfobacterota; class Desulfobulbia; order Desulfobulbales; family Desulfobulbaceae; genus Desulfobulbus. Next base: position 8,103 of record JAUWAH010000040.1, on the reverse strand, counting down.
CTCGGCGCCGGCCTTCTTGGCCAGCCAGGTCTCATGGGCGATGAAGGTGGCTTTGATCCGTCGCCACTGGTTCTCCTCAAGATGATCGACCGGTCCGAACAGCGGGGTGACGATCAACTCGACACACTGGGCGAGGGTGTCGGCCCAGGCCGGATTGGCCCCCTCCCGCAGGGGCAGGGGCCGGCCGGCCTGAATACGGGCGAGGGGAAAAGCGGCCAGTTCGGCGGCGGCGGCGTGCAGACCGTGGGCGGCCACGGTTTCGTAGGTGGCGGCGGAGGGATTGAGCGGTTCTTCGGCCTTGGGATCAAAGGCCGCCAGATTGCAGCGAATGAAATAGTCGTCCACCTTGTCGCGCAGGGCAGCATAGATCCCCGCGGCTGCGGGCGTTTGTTCACCGAAGGGCAGAATGGCCGGGTCATCGTGGGCCGCCTGCCACCACTGGAGGTACAGTTCCGCCGCCTCGAAGAAAGCGGCCAGCCGCTGCGAGGAGATGCCGGGCTGACCGCTGCGGTCCTCATCGCTGCCCACGCAGGCCATGATCTCCTCGATCAGGGTCCGGGTCTCGGGATCGTCGGCGGCATGGACCGGAACAATGCCATCGCCGTTGAAGGCCGACTCGTGGAGCAGGGTGGCTGTATCGGCCACATCCTGCATGGAAACCTCCTCCGCTTCCTCCTTGCCCAGATAGGTCAGCAGCTGCCGGGCCGAGGCCAGGACCTGCCGGCCTTCGGCATGGCTGTCATCGATGGCCGCCAGCGGCAATTGGGAGGAACCGGCCAGCAAGGTATCGAGGTCCCTGAGCATCGAGCAGGTCCAGGCCACCGCGGCCAGGACCTCCTGGACCCGCACCCGCCCGTCGCCGCCGCTGTCCAGCATGGCCAGGGTACGGGTATCGAATTCCAATCCGTAGACCGGACAGCTGAGCGCCGCCCATAGCTTTTGATCCAACGCACCAAGATGGCGGATATCTTCAGCCGTCTCCAAGCGGACCTGGTCAAATCCGCCCAACCGGCAGAACCGCCAGCGGTGCGCTTCGTTCGTCCTCTGCTCCATGGCATGCCTCCTTTGCTGTCCGGGAATACGACAATCAGACTCATTTTCGGCAAGGTACCGCAAACAGTGCCGACTCTCCACCACTTCTTGCAGTTGATTGGTTCATGGAGACCGCCGGCAACTCCACCGGCGAGGCAAGGCGAAAAAAGAAAAGCCCTGAAGGTCTTGTCAGCCAAGCAATATGACCGACGAAACCATCAGGGCCTGCCAAAAGGAAGGGGAGATGAAAAGGGGAAAAAAACTACTGGCAGCGCAACATGACCACCTGCATGATCAGGGGTACGTCGAACACCACGCCCGGATTGCCCCATTCCCGATAGCCGACGCTTATCCAGTCGCCCTGCTTCTCCCACAGGTCGTAGCCATACTTCCAACTGCCGCACTGATCGGTGCAGAGGTATTCATGCTTCGGCCCGTAGTAAAGAAACTTCAACCCCTGGTCGTTCTTGCCCAGCCGGGTCCGTCCGACGAGCACCTGGTCGGCTCCCCGTTTGCCGGCCTCGGCCAGGAGGCTGCCCTGAACATCCTTTCCGGATACATTGGCCGGAAAGAGGACCAGCGACTCGGCGAACACCCGGCAGCCTCTGTCCACCTGGGCCGGCTGAAAGGCGACCTTGGTGGCGGTGACGGCCGGGTACACCGGGCCGCCGTAGACGGTGCGGTCTTCACCGCCCAGCCCCACCATGTCGGTGACCTTGTTGGTGACCCCGCAACCGGAGAGGACGGTTAGGGCGACCGCGATGAGCAAGGAACCTATCGTTCTCGACATACGTTTACTCCTCTAAACATTCTTTGATGACTTGCCGGAGGAAACAATCGTCTTTCCCGGTCAAACCGGCACACTGCGGCAAGAAAAGCAGGGCCGGGCCAAGAAAGCAAGCAGAAAAGTGAGATCCCCGACGTCGCAGGGGGGATCGCCTGACAGCCGATTTCTTAGTGGTGGCCGTTTATCTGGCCCAATCATTCGCGGCATGAAGGTGTTCACCCTTTGATACGTTCCGGGGTGCGGATCGCCTCCGACCGCACTGTTCCGAGAAGAATTGCCGGATGATCGGGATGCGGGTAAGATAGCGGACTGCGCTTCGAGGTCAACTCAGGCCGGCCGATCACCCCAACAATCACCAACGTCCATGGATGTGACGGGACGTTGTGCACTCATTTTTACAAAGAAAGGAGAACCAGAGGATATGGCCAACGAACCGAACAAGATCATCTATTCGATGCTCAAAGTGAGCAAGAAGTACAACCAGAAGCAGATCCTCAAGGACATCTCCCTGTCCTACTTCTACGGGGCCAAGATCGGCGTGCTCGGCCTCAACGGCTCGGGCAAGAGCACGTTGTTGCGCATTCTGGCCGGGATCGACAAGGAATTCGATGGCAAGACCATCCTCTCCGAAGGGTTCACCGTCGACTACCTGCCCCAGGAGCCGGCGCTCGACCCCGACAAGACGGTGCGCCAGATCGTTGAGGAAGGCGCCCAGGCCACGGTGGATCTCCTGAATGAATTCAATGCCATCAACGAGAAGTTCGCCGAGCCGATGGACGACGATGCCATGCAGGCCCTGATCGACCGCCAGGCCCAGGTCCAGGACAAGCTCGATGCCATCGACGCCTGGAACCTGGACTCGCGCCTGGAGATGGCCATGGACGCCCTGCGCTGTCCGCCGGCCGACATGCAGTGCGGCGTGCTGTCCGGCGGCGAGAAACGGCGGGTGGCACTGTGCCGCATCCTGCTCAAGAATCCGGACATTCTGCTGCTCGACGAGCCCACCAACCATTTGGACGCCGAATCGGTCTCTTGGCTGGAGCAGCATCTGCAAAAGTACCCGGGCACGGTCATCGCCGTCACCCACGACCGTTATTTCCTCGACAATGTCGCCGGCTGGATCCTGGAACTCGACCGCGGCCAGGGTATTCCCTGGAAGGGCAACTACTCCTCCTGGCTGGATCAGAAGCAGAAGCGGCTGGCGGTGGAGGAGAAAAAGGAAACCGAACGCCAGCGCACCCTGGCCCGCGAGCTGGAGTGGATCCGGATGAGCCCCAAGGGCCGCCGAACCAAGTCCAAGGCCCGCATCACCGCCTACGAGAACCTCGTGAACCAGCAGAGTGAAAAGGCTGCCGGTGACATGGAGATCTACATCCCGCCGGGGCCGCGCCTGGGCAAGCTGGTCATCGAAGCCGAAGGGGTGTGCAAGGCCTATGAGGGCAGGCTGTTGATGGACAAGCTCAGTTTTTCCCTGCCGCCGGGCGGCATCGTCGGTATCGTCGGTCCCAACGGCGCCGGCAAGACCACCCTCTTCCGGATGATCACCGGCCAGGAACAGCCCGATGGCGGCACCATCCGCATCGGCGAAACCGTCAAGCTGGCCTATGTGGACCAATCCCGTGATTCGCTCAAACCCGGTGATACCATCTTCCAGGCCATCAGCGAGGGCCAGGAGACCATCTGGCTCGGCACCCGTGAGGTCAACGCCCGTGCCTACGTGGCCAAGTTCAATTTCACCGGCAGCGACCAGCAGCAGAAGGTGACCGAGATCTCCGGCGGCCAGCGCAACCGGGTCCATCTGGCCCGGATGCTCAAGGAGGGCGGCAACGTCCTTTTGCTCGACGAGCCGACCAACGACCTCGACGTCAACACCATGCGCGCCCTGGAGGAGGCACTGGAAAACTTTGCCGGCTGCGCCGTGGTCATCAGCCACGACCGCTGGTTCCTGGACCGGATCGCCACCCATATCCTGGCCTTCGAGGGCAACTCCGAGGTGGTCTGGTACGAGGGCAACTATTCGGACTATGAACAGGACTACAAAAAACGCAAGGGCGCCGACGCCGACCAGCCGCACCGCATCCGCTACCGGCAACTCACCCGCGACTAATCCTGCATACACCCCTCTGCCCGCGAACCCGATCAGGTGCGTTGTGGCAGGGGGGTCCTCTCTTTCGCTTTTCACCGCGACATCGGCGCGCCTGGACGCTGTTGTCAGCTCAGACAGAGTGGCACTCGCCAGGTGATTCCACGACGCCTTACCCGTTGCTGTTTCTTTTTTTTTCAATATTCAGGATGATTGACAACCCGATTTCCCTTTTGTATGCTTTCTTTCAATGGATGGGGGCAAAGAGATAGGCTGCACCTATTCGACCCCATATTCATCATCATCCTGAAGAGGAGGCCAACATGAACAGCAAGGATCTGAAGAAGCTGCTCGCCGGATTGGGTGTAGCTGGCCTGATCAGTGCTGGCGGTGTCAGTGTGCCCGGAGCACATGCCGCCGGCAGCGGCTGAGGGGCCAAGCCTGGCGCCGGGAGCGCCAGTGAAGTCCAGAAGCCCGCAGGCAGCGGCTGAGGGGCAAACAAAGGCGGTGCCGTGAGCACCGAAGAATGCAAGGAAAAGGATCCTGCCACCGGTAAGTGCAAGGATGCGCCCAAGCCCGAGCAGGTACCACCCAAGAAACCCGCAAAAAGTGGCTGAAGCAGCTAACCAATAGTCGTGCAGTTGGCACGAACATTTGGGCGGGGATGCTGATCAGTTTGATCACCATTCCCGCCTTCTTCCCCCCCTCGCCATGACCGCTTCGAATCCATCGCTGGCCGCGATTTTCCCGATGAGCAGTCATCTGGCCGGCGCATTGCCTGATGCCATCCCGCCGGCCGAACTCCCCCTCTACCTGGCAACCCATCCCGATTTGTGCGGCAGCCATCCCTACTTGCCCGATCTCGCCACCCTGGAATACGCTCGCCATCAACTGGCGCACGCCGGCACCACTTTCCCAGCCATGGTGGCAACCCGGACCATCAACCCAACGGTTCGGATCGTCGAAGTCGACTGGACCGGCTTGCCCGCCCTGCTCCAGGACCCGGACACCAGGCCGGAGAGCGGCAAGACCCTGGTGTTGCTCTATCAACCAGCGTTCAGGGCACCTGTGGTGGTCACCACTCCGGACAGCCATGACCTGCTGGCCCTTAAACTGGTCGTGGAGAATATTGCCAGCCGGGCTGCCGCCACTGAAGCCGGGGTGACCGTCGGCCGGATCGATGACATCCTTGCCGAAGCGGCCCGCAAAGGACTCATTCTCACCCCTCCCTCGTCCCTGGTGCGCGACCCGAGCTTTCTACAGGGCCGATTTGCTGATGCCGACCAATCGACGGTGGCGACCTTTGCCCTCCAGTGGCACCTGACCCAGGCCTGCGACCTGCACTGCCGCCATTGCTACGACCGCAGCACCCGGTCGCAGATGTCCTTTCCGCAGGCGATCCGTGTCCTCGATCAGCTGTACGACTTCTGCCAGGCGCACCACATCCATGCCCAGGTGAGCTTCACCGGCGGCAATCCCATGCTCTACCCGCACTTTTACGAAATCTATCAGGAGGCGGTGGATCGCGGCTTTCTGGTTGCCGTGCTGGGCAACCCCATGGAGGATCGGTATATCGAGCGTATGCTGGCGATCAGGCGGCCGGAATTTTACCAGGTCAGCCTTGAAGGCTTGCGCGACCACAACGACTCTATCCGAGGGCCCGGCCACTTCGATCGCACTCTGGCCTTCCTCGATCGGCTGCGAGCCCATGGTCTCTACGCCATGGTCATGCTCACCCTGACCCGCGCCAACTGCGAGGAGGTGCTGCCGCTTACCGAGCTGCTCCGCGACCGCGCCGATCTGTTCACGTTCAACCGGCTGGCCATGGTGGGTGAGGGGGCGGAACTGGCCTCGGTGGAACCCGAACGGTTCACCGCCTTTCTGGAGACCTACCTCGCAGCGGCAGCCGACCATCCCCTGCTCAGCCTCAAAGACAACCTGTTCAATTTGGTTCTCGCCAGGCAGGGACAACCGCTCATCGGCGGCTGCACCGGTTTCGGCTGCGGCGCGGCTTTTAATTTCATTTCCGTGCTTCCGGATGGCGAGGTCCACGCCTGCCGCAAGTTTCCCTCACCCATCGGCAATCTCTTCATCGACTCGCTGACCAATATCTATGCAGGCGAAGCCGCCCGGCGCTACCGCACCGGCTGCAGCGCCTGTTTCGGCTGCGAACTCCGACCGGTCTGCCGGGGCTGCCCCGCCGTGGCCCACGGCTATGGCCTCGACGTCTTCACCGATCGAGACCCCTACTGTTGCAAAGGCGTCGCTCCAACCATATCGCCTCTGATCACCTAGGCTCCCTGATCTCTACGCACACGGATTGGTGCATTTTTGCCTGGCGGAGCTTTTCGCCGGTGCTTATAACTCTGGCCATGACTCCTGGTCCGCACGCCAGGCCTACCCATCCCACCTTGTGGGATACAATCAGAAATCATCAAAGCGGCCCGCCCCACCGATGAGCGACTCCCAGAGGACCAATCAGACCCGCGTGCTGGTGGAACGCAAATATTTCACCTTTGCGGCACCGCCCGACGAGATGATCCTCGATTGCGGCACCCGGCTGGGCCCGATCACCCTGGCCTACGAGACTCTGGGCGAACTCAACCAAGCCCGTACCAATGCCGTGCTGGTCCTGCACGCTTTTTCCGGGGACTCCCATGTGGCCGGTCGCTTCGGCGATGACGACGAACGGCCCGGCTGGTGGGACAACATGGTCGGCCCGGGCAAACCGGTGGACACCAACCGCTACTTCGTCATCTGCTCCAACATCCTCGGCGGCTGCTCGGGCACCACCGGTCCCTCATCGATCAATCCCGAGACCGGCAAACCCTACGGCCTCACCTTCCCCATGGTCACCATCAAGGACATGGTTCGGGCGCAGAAACAGCTCATTGACCATCTGGGCATCGCCAAGCTGATGTCGCTGATCGGCGGCTCGGTGGGCGGCATGCAGGTGCTGCGCTGGTGCGCCGACTTCCCGGAGATGGTGGGCTCCGCCATCCCGCTGGCCACCACCAGCCGCCACTCGGCCCAGGCCATCGCCTTCAACGAGGTGGCCCGCCAGGCCATCATGGCCGACCCGGCCTGGAACAACGGCGACTACTATGACGGCCCCGGTCCCACCCACGGCCTGGCGGTGGCGAGGATGATCGGCCACGTCACCTACCTCTCCGACGACGCGATGCGGGAGAAATTCGGCCGCCGGCTGCACCGCGACACGCTGTCCTTCGATTTCACCGGCGATTTCCAGGTGGAAAGCTACCTCCACCACCAGGGCCAGAAATTCGTCAATCGCTTCGACGCCAACTCACTGCTGTATATCACCAAGGCCGCCGACTATTTCGACCTCGAACGGGGCGGCGGCAACCTGCTGATCAACGAAGCCCTGGCCGGCGTCCCCTTTCTGGTTGTTTCCTTTACCTCGGACTGGCTCTACCCCACCTACCAGTCGCGGGACATTGTCTCGGCGCTCAAAAAAAACGGCAGCGAGGTCAGTTTCTGCGAGATCGAAGCCCAATGGGGACACGACGCCTTCCTGCTGCCCAATGCACGGTTGGACGGCCTGATCAGCGGCTTCCTCGACCGGGTGTACCATGAACGCCGCCTATAATCCCGAACTGGGCACCATGCGCTTCGACCTCCAGGTGATTGCCTCCTGGATCGAGCCGGGCTCGCGGGTCCTGGACCTGGGCTGCGGCAGCGGCGATCTGCTCGCCTATCTCAAGCTCCACAAGCAGGTTGCCGGCACAGGCATCGAACTTTCCGAAGAAAAGGCGGCCCGTTGCATCGAGCGCGGCCTCACCGTCCTCCAGGGCGATTTTCGGCGGGAGGTGCGGGATTACCCCGAAGGCCGGTTCGACATGGTGGTGCTCAGCCAGACCCTCCAGCAGATCCAGGACCCCAAGGAGCTGCTCATTGACCTGCTGTGGATCGGCCGGCGAGTGATCGTCAGCTTCCCCAACTTCGGCCACTGGTCGGCCCGGCTGCAGCTGCTGTTCACCGGCATGGCCCCGGTCAACGAGCAGTTGCCCTACGAATGGTACGACACCCCCAACATTCGGGTGATCACCATCAGAGATTTCAAACGGTTTTTGCAGTTGCTCGGGGTGCGGATCGTCCGCGAGGTGGCCATCAACACCCATCACCATGATGACAAGGGCAACCTCGTCCGCCTTTGGACCAATCTGCGAGCCACTTACGG
>JAUWAH010000067.1 GCA_030602145.1 Desulfobulbus sp. | reverse complement strand
GGTCATCCTCCACGCCAGCCACCGCTTCCCTGCAACCTCGGGGATCGGCGAACTGGCCCGGGCGATCAACGGGGGCTCGGCCGCCGGGCTGGAATCCGTTCTCCAGCGGCAAGCCCCGGATCTGCATGTCGAGGAGGCCGCCGCTGCCGGGGCAGCCGCCTGGCTGGGAAGGTGGATTCACGACCATTACCTGCCGTTGTTTACAGCCGAAGACGTCCGTCAGGCCCTGGATGCGCTCGGCCGCTGCCGGATTCTCTGCGCCCTGCGCGAGGGAACGGCCGGGGTCGAGGGCATCAACCGGCTGGCGGAATCCCTCTTCCGGCGCGACGGCGCCATCCCGGACAGCGAGCCCCTCTACCGCGGCATGCCGATCCTCATCCTGCGCAACGACTACGACCTGGAACTGTTCAATGGCGACACCGGCATCCTCTGGCCGGACGGCCACGGCAACCTCCAGGCCTGGTTTTCTCCGGCCGAAAACGACATCCGGCCGGTGGCCATCACCCGGCTGCCCGCCTGGCAGACCGCCTATGGCCTCACCGTCCACAAGGCGCAGGGCTCGGAATTCGAGCGGGTCCTGCTCGTCCTGCCCCAGGAAGACGCGCCGGTTCTCAGCCGGGAGTTGCTCTACACCGGCATCACCAGGGCCAGAAGCCACCTCACCCTCTTCTGCAGCCGCGAACTGCTCCACCAGATCGTCCGGCGGCGGGTGGTTCGATTTTCGGGTTTGGCGGTCAAACTGGCGGGCGGGGCGGGAACATCCTGCCCGGACGATTCCGACCTCAGCAAGGAGTGAGATGCATGGACATCAGAAAACTTGACGTGTTCCGCAAGGTGGTGGAGTTGAAAAGCTTCACCAAGGCCGCCGAGGCCGCCCTGCTCACCCAACCGACGGTGAGCGAGCATATCCGCAACCTGGAGGAGGAGGTGGGCATGAAGCTGGTGGACCGGCTGGGCCGGCAGACCGAACCGACACCGGCGGGCCGCATCCTCTACCGCTACGCCGTTCGCATGGTCCAGCTGCAGCAGGAAGCCCTGCAGGCGGTCGCCCGTTTCAACGGCACCTTAAGCGGCGAGGTACGCATCGGCGCCAGCACCATCCCCGGCGCCTTCATCCTGCCCCGTCTGATTGCCTCCTTCTGCCGCCATTCCCCGGACGTCCGCCCTCTGGTGCAGATCGGCGACTCCAAGACCACCGGCGCCCGCATCCTCGACGGTATCGACGATCTCGGCCTGGTGGGAGCGATCTGGAACGAACGGGGCCTGGCCTGGACCGCCCTGTTTACCGACACCCTGGTGTTGGCCGTTCCACCGGACCACCCCCTGGCGGCTCGTTCGTCGGTGTCGGTCACCGAACTCTGCCACCACCCCTGTGTCCTGCGCGAACAGGGTTCGGGCACCCGCAAGGTGGTCGCCTGGCTTCTCGAACAGCACGGCCATCGGGAGGCCGATCTCCATGAGGTGGCAAGCTTGGGTTCCAACGAGGCGGTCCGCGAGGCGGTCAAGGCCGGAATCGGCCTGGCCGTGCTTTCCGGCCGATGCATCGCCCAGGACGTGGAGGCCGGTTCCCTGGCGGCCATCGCCCTGGAAGAGCGCGGCGCCGAGCGCCCCATGTATCTCATTCAACGGAAGAATCGCGAACTCTCGCCGGTGGCCGCCGCCTTTGTCGACCACCTCCGGGCCGCCGCCGAGCGGGACACCCCTCCCGTTCCCTGAGAGGGAACGGGAGGGACGAAGATGACCCTACACCTCGGTCGCCGGTTCGGTCGGTTGGTTGGCGGGTTGGGGCGTACCGTCACGCCAGCCGCCCTCGGCCGCCCTGCCGGCTTCGAGGCGGGCCTGCCAGTCATGGTGGGCCTGCAACCAGTTGAAGAGCAGTTGCCGATGGTCGTTGCCTTGTTGGACCAGCACCCCGCGCATTCGCTGTCCGGCGAGCAGCAACTGCAGGCGCAGCCGCTGCATGCCGATCAGGGTGCGCAGGGCGAAAAACGCGGTGTCCAACCGGCCGGCCGCCGGCTGATCGCCATCGCCGGTCGCAGAGGACGCTGCACCGGTTTCGGGCACGGCCAGGTCGACCTCGTGCATCGGCCGCACCTCGCCATCTTCGGTGAGAAAGAGGCCGCTTGCCCTGATCCGCCCCAGGACCGAGCCATCGGGCCGTTGCAGCTCGAAGGTGGTGCCTGCATGCATCACGGCGATCGCGCCGACCCCCGCCTCCCGCAGGGTCTGCAACCTTTCCCCTCCCCCGCCGTCCGGAGTCCAGATGAGCAGTTGGTCGAAGAAGGGATCGTTGGCGTCGATCCACAGGTTGGCGTCGCTGTCCAGTTCCGCCAACTCGCCGAACCCGGAGCCGGAGCCGGGGCCGAACAGTTCCAGACCGGTGGAGATGCGGCCGTCGCCATCGCGGTCCAGGGCGAGAAACCCGCAGCCGCTGCCGGGGCAGGCGATCCGCTCCGGGGTCCCGTCGCCGTCGAGATCGAACAGAAAGGTTGAGTCGCCGAGCAGGGGGGCGTTGACGTCGAACTGGAGGATCAGGGGATCGATGAACAGGGTTGAGACGTCCAGTGTGCCGACGGTGACGGCGGTGGTGCACCGCTGGATGGAAAGGCCGAGATCAAAGCAGATGGTCCGGCCGTCGCTGGTCTGCACTGTCCCCCGGGCGGAAAAGAGCAGGGATTCCTCCTGGCTATAGACCACGCCGCTGATCAAACTGGCCGTTTGCACCCCGATGGGGGTCATGGGGACCTGCTCTGTCGGTGCCAATGGTCCGGCAAGGATTCCCCTGCTGTCTACGGCTCGTACCGACACCGGCCGGCCGATGACCTGTTCGGTCAGTTGGGCCAGCGTCGCGCCGATGGTCGAGTTGCTGCCGGCGGCCTCGCGGAGGGGGCCGGCGGATCCGTCGATTCCGCCGACCTCAGACCGGCAGGCGAGGGATGTGCGGGTGGTGGTGGCAAGCAGGGAGGCCAGGCGGAAACCGAACGGATCGCCCTGGCCGGCGGCCGACCTTGCTCCCATGGTTGTTCCGATGAATCGTTGTTCCACTTCCTTGTAGGTCTGTGCCGCATCCATGCTGATCGTGGCGGCAGCGATGTGCATTGTTCCTCCTTGTTGTTGATGGTAAAGTTTGATGGTCTCGCAGCAGGTGCGAGTTTTGCTCCTTCGAAGAGCGCAGCGACAAGAAATCTCTCCATCATTTCAGATAGTTCTCGCTCCGCTCGAAAGACACAATGGCTGTTTTCCTCCTTTCTGCGAATGCATCAAGTTTGTAGTGGGTCTTGAGATGCTATCGACCGTCGGCGCCGGGAAGTTAACCCCGATTGATCGTTACCCACAGGAAGGCGACCTGGCCATCATTTGACAAACGCGGCCATCGGGCCTATTGGTTGTCCACAGAGCCCGGCAAACCGCCGCAGCGACGCGCTCATATACAAACAGGAGAATGATCATGACAGCACAGGCAACGGCCATGGTTCTGGCCTCCCTGGTCGCCGACAGTCTCGCCCTCGGCGCCCACTGGATCTACGACACCGACGACATCGACCGTCGCATCGGCCGGGTGGAGAAGCTGCTCGCTCCCCTGCCCGACTCCTATCATGCCGGTAAATCCGCCGGCCAGTTCACCCATTACGGCGACCAAACCCTGGTCCTGCTCCAGTCCCTGGCCCGGACCGGCGACTTCTCCCTGACCGATTTCGCCGATGGTTGGCGAAAGTTGTTCACCTCCGGCTACCCTGGGTACGTCGACAAGGCCACCGCCACCACCCTGGAGAATATGGACCGCGACCTGCCGCCGGAGCAGTGCGGCTCCCGCTCCTCGGACCTGGGAGGCGCCGCCCGGATCGCGCCGCTGGTCTTTCGGTACCGCCACGATCTCGACCGGCTGCTGGCGGCGGTCCAGGCCCAGACCGCGCTCACCCACAACAATCCCGCCACCCTGGCCGGTGCGGCCTTCATCGCCCGGACCGCCTGGGCGGTGCTCAACGGGACCGATCCGCTCCCGGCCATGGAAGAGGCCCTGGAGGCCGGCGTGGATGACATCGATCTGGATATCCGCATCCGCTCCGGCCTTGATTCCGGCGGGAAGACCACCCGGACGGTGATCAAGCAGTTCGGCCAGGTGTGCGGCATCGCCGCCGCCCTGCCCGGAGCCATCCACCTGATTCTCACCTATCCGACCGATCTGCAGACCGCCCTGATCGAAAACGTCATGGCCGGAGGCGATTCGGCGGCCCGCGGTCTGGTGGCGGGCATGATTCTGGGAGGGGCACTCGGCGAGGCAGCCATTCCCCGGGATTGGCTGGAGGGCATGGTCCATGGTGCCGATATCCGCAAACTGCTCGCTCAACTCGGAGCGGCAGCCTGAGGAGACGAAACGGTCGATGCCCGGCCAAACCACGACCACCACACGGTGGACCCATAGCTATCGAAAAAAATTCTCATTGACGATTGTAAAATTTGTCTATACTAGAGGAAAGGACTTTTTTCCTCCGTAACCACACTTGACCGATCCCCATGGCTGCACGAAATTTCCAACCGCAACTGCAACGGTTTGAGCAGATCTGCAGGGATGCCGGACTCAAGGTGACCCATCAGCGGCTGGAAATCTACCGTGAACTCCTGGCCGCCCATGACCATCCCTCCGCGGAAGCCCTTTACAAACGGCTGGAAAAGAGGTTGCCCTCCCTGTCGCTGGATACGGTCTACCGGACCCTGGCCACCTTCGAACAACTCGAACTGGTGCACCGGCTGGAGACCGTCGAAAGCCAAGCCCGCTACGAGGCATTGACCTGCCGGCATCATCATTTTCTTTGCGCTGAATGCGGCGGGGTTTTCGACTTCATGTGGGAAACCTTCGACACCATGCACCTGCCACCGACCCTTGAACAGATCGGCGCCGCCCACCGCACCACGGTGATTGTCCACGGCACCTGCGCGGCCTGTGCCCGGGCGGTGCAGGACGCCACCGAACAGGTGACGGAAATAGCCACGCAGCCGGAAACCTCGCCGACCCGCTAACCACTCTCTTCAGCCCCACATACCGGACGCTAGCGCTCCGTTCCTCAGCCGATCCTTGCCGCCGATTTTTAGCTTTACAGAAAAAGGAGAATGATTATTCTCTGCAACACCTTTGTCCGCCCCGGATGCGGCCTCGGCGAACAGCCCATCACCTCGCCGCATTACCCCATCCGCCGGTTTCACTCTGACAAACCCCAACGCATAAGGAGACGTATCATGGCCACCATCACCCTGAAAGGCAATGCCATCGAAACCTGCGGCAGCTTGCCCGCCAAGGCATCCCAAGCCCCCGAGTTCACGCTGGTAAAAACCGATCTGGCCGAGGTCCGCCTGGCCGACTACAAAGGCAAGCGCGTCGTGCTCAACATCTTCCCGAGCATCGACACCCCGGTCTGCGCCGCCTCGGTGCGCCGTTTCAACCAGGCCGCCGGCGAACTGGCCAACACGGTGGTCCTGTGCATCTCCGCCGACCTGCCCTTCGCCCACACCCGATTCTGCGAAACCGACGGCCTCAAGAACGTCGAATCGCTGTCCGTGTTCCGTTCGCCGGCCTTCGGCAAGGATTATGGCGTCACCATCACCACCGGTCCCATTGCCGGCCTCCTTTCCAGGGCGATCGTCATCATCGACACCGACGGCAAGATCATCCATACCGAGCAGGTCCCCGAGATCGCCCAGGAACCCGACTACGATGCCGCCCTGGCCGCATTGAAATAGCCGATTCCTGTCCCTGCAACCCACAAGCCCCGACCCCTGATCAGGGTTGGGGCTTTTTTGCTTGCGGTCCCTTGTCCCGGAGCCATCGGTCGAAACGATCTGTGGCGTGACCCTGATCCGGAAACAGGCAACATCGCCATTGACAGGCACTGTCCCGATCTGTAGCGTTCGAATCGATGACCCGGCACACCACCCCGGCATCTGATCGATCATAGAACCCGCCATGACCCCATGTCCGGAAACCCTCGACCAGCCAGGACCCGAACCGCCGCCTTCTGCGACCTCGGTCTGACAACCTACGCGTACGTCCATGAACTCCAACTCGACCTGGTCTCGCGGCGCCGTCGCAACACCCTGGCCCGGGACCTGTTCCTCTGCGTCGAGCATCCGCCGGTCTTTACCCTGGGTCGCGGCGCCAACCGGGCTCATGTTGGAGTGAGCGAAATGTTTCTCCGGGAGAGGGGCATCGATGTCGTTGCCATCGAGCGGGGTGGGGAGGTGACCTACCATGGTCCGGGCCAGTTGGTGCTCTACCCGATTGTCGACCTGCGACTGTGCCGACTCAGCGTCAGCGCCTATATCCGGATACTGGAAGAGCTGATGCTGCGCCTCGCCGGTGACAGCGGGGTGGCGGCCAATCGGGACAGCCGCAATCACGGCGTCTGGGTGGGCGACACCAAGCTGGGCAGTGTCGGCGTCGCCGTTCGCCACGGTATCGCTTTCCACGGCATGGCCCTCAACGTTGATCTTGACCTGGAACCCTTTACCTGGATCAACCCCTGCGGCCTGACCGGCATCTCCATGACCTCGCTGGCCCGCGAAAGAGGCAGCGGATGTTCCATGGACCTTCTCAAGGTGCGCCTGCAACGCCACCTGACCGATCTCTTTGCCGTTGATCTGCATCCTGTCCATCGCAGTCGCCTGGAGGCCGAATGCCCAGCCGGCCACGGTCTCCCATGACCGGCGAATCAACCCGATCCAAACCGCCCTGGCTGCGACGCAGATTGCCCATTGATCCCGGCTATGAACGCCTGTGTTCCCTGATCCGGGAGCAGGGCCTGACCACGGTCTGCCGGGAAGCCCCGTGCCCCAACCAGTTCGAATGCTTCGCCAGGGGCACCGCCACCTTCCTGATCCTGGGCGACCGCTGCAGCCGCGCCTGTCGGTTCTGCGCGGTCGGCCATGGTCCCGAAGCACCGCCCGACCCTGAAGAACCCCGACGGGTGGCCGAAACGGTCCGCATGATGGGACTCTCCTACTGCGTCATCACCTCGGTGAGCCGCGACGATCTGACCGACGGCGGCGCCGCCCATTTCGCCGCCGTGATCCGGACCATACGGCACCACAATCCGCACACCCTCATCGAGGTGCTGATTCCGGATTTCCTCGGCGACCCCGATGCACTGGCCACGGTGCTCGCCGCCCGGCCCGACGTGCTCAATCACAACCTGGAAACCGTGGCCCGGCTCTACCCCGCCATCCGACCGGGGGCCGACTACCGGCGCAGCCTGGAACTCCTGGCGCGGAGCAAGACGCTCGCCCCCGGCATGGCGACCAAGAGCGGCATCATGTTGGGTTTGGGGGAAACAGGGGCGGAATTGAGCCGCCTCTTTCTCGACCTCCGCGACACGTGCTGCGACATCCTCACCATCGGCCAGTATCTCCAACCCTCGCCGGATCATGCCGTGGTGGACCGGTTCGTCCCACCCGAGGAGTTCGATGCCCTCCGGCAGAAAGCCGAACGGTTGGGCTTCGGGGCCGTGGCCGCCGCCCCCTTTGTCCGCAGTTCTTACCGGGCCGAAGCCCTGTTCCGCCACATCCGGACCGCCACGCCCGGCGGGCCCGAAGCGTCTCCTCCGTCTCGATGACCACTGTTGACACAGGCGGGAGAATGGTTCATTATAGGCGTTCTTCGTGCCGTGGCCGCGGTATGTCTTCCGCAGCCCGACGCCGTCCCCTGCGGCGGCCAACTTCCGGGACCCCATGCTGAACAGAAAAAACAGAGTTCTCCAACTGGCCCAGTTTCTCGCCCTGGTGGCCAGTCTGCTGATCGCCGGCCAGATCGGTTTCACCTGGTATCAGAAAACACCCTTCTGTCTCAGCGAGGGCTGCAAGGTGGTGGAGCAACTGACCAGGGTCTCGCCCCAGGTCTTCAATCTGGTGGGTCTGTTGTTCTTTCAGGTGGTCTTCTGGGGGCTGCGTTCAGCCCGGGGGGACATGCGCCGCGTGCCGGGGGTGATCAGCACCCTGTTGGTGGCGGCTCTGGGCGTGGAGGCGGTGCTGGTCGGTTTCCAGGCCCTGGTTCTCCACACCTTCTGCATCTACTGCCTGACAGTGTTCGCCTTTGTGGTTCTGCTCAACTGCTTGCTCGGCGGCCGCCAGTTGCTTGCCGGCTCACTGGTCTTCGTCACCGTCGGCCTGGCCTTTGCCGGCCTGGACTTCTCCCGGCCCGTGGCCGGCCAGCAGGCCTTCACCACCGGAGTCTTCGCCACCCGACCGGGTTTGCTCAGCTATCCGGAGCACTACCTCTTCTACGCCTCCACCTGCGAGCACTGCAAGAAGGTAATCGCCGCCCTGAACGCCAATGGCCGGGCCACCGTCCATTTCAACCCCATCGACCGGGTGACGGCCATAGACCTGGCCAACATCACCACCAACGCCTCCTACGCACCGGCCTCGAACAAGGCCCTGCTGACCGCCATGGGCATCGACGAAATTCCGGTGCTGATGACCAAAAACCCGGACGGCTGGACCATCCGCCGTGGTGAGGCGGCCATCGTCGCCGCCCTCAGTCTGCCACCGCACGCCGACACCGCCGGCCAGTCGGGTTCCTCCGCCCTGCCCGGGGCCCAGCCTGTCATTCCCGGCCTCGAGGCCAACGACGGCTGCCAGGTATCCAGCGACTGCACCAGCACGGCACCGGGGGCATCGTCCGGCCGCTGACCCCGCCTCTCCTCCCCGATCAGCCCGCATTCAGGGCCTGATCCAGATCCCAGTACAGATCCTCGACATCCTCCAGACCCACGCTCAGCCGCACCATGTCCGGCGTCACCCCGGAACTGTGCATCTCCTCGTCGCTCAATTGGCTGTGAGTGGTGCTGGCGGGATGGATGGCCAAGCTCTTGGCGTCGCCGAC
>JAUWAH010000481.1 GCA_030602145.1 Desulfobulbus sp. | reverse complement strand
ATCGGCGAGTTGTTCGCCGCGGCGGCGGAGATGCGCGATGGCGGCGTCGAACCGCCGGTGGCCGAGGATGAACTGGTCTGGCGGGTGAGCAGTCAAACCCCGGAGATCACCATCGAGCGGATCCGGGAGACCGTGGAGCTGGTCTATTTCGACCAGGAATATAACCAGGCGCGGGGCGAGATGCTCATCCAACTGGTCAGCGACCGCTGCCTCTCCGGCCACGGTCCCTACCTTCACCCCCTGCCCTGACCTGGCCACTCATCAGGCCGAGATTCCCGGTTTATGCGGGTGTGCTTTTCGGTGGCGGCTGATCGAGCTGAAGCACCCACAGGTCCCCTTGCAGCCAGTCCTCGCGTTCCCTGCGCAGGCGGGCCGATTCCAGGGTGAGCACCTTCCAGCCGGAGGCGGCGGCGGCCTGGCGAATATAGGCCGGTGAGTACGCATACCGACCGGTCTGGAGCAGTTGATAGCCATCGCCGTCCAGATGCTCGGTGGAGAAACAGAAGAGCGCCTCGGAGCGGGCCGCCTCCCTGGCAGAACTGAACAACTCGACCAGTTCGCCGACATAGATGAAGACGTCGGTGGCCAAAAAGAGGTCGTAGGTTTCCAGGGTCGAAGCGAGATGGTGGAGGATGCTGTCTTCGTGCAGGCTGGCATAGCAGCCTTTCTCCGCCGCCCTGGCCAGCATGTTGGCCGAAAGATCGACTCCGTCAAGCACTGCGACCATTTCCTTGAAAGCCAGGCCGCTCAGGCCGGTGCCGCAGCCGAGGTCGAGCCCGTGGGCGCAGGCGGTCTCGCCGGCTTCGCTACGCCGCAGACAGGCATGGAGCTGCCGGGGGTTGTCGTAGCCCAGTTCCGAGACCAGGTTATACTCGAAGTCTTCTGCGTAACTATCGAAAAAATCACGAATGTATACATCCGGCGGATGATCGAGCGGAACCCCCAGCAGGGCGGCCAGCAGATACTGAACCGATGCATTCTCGGGCCGCTGTTCCAGCACCTGGCCGTAATAGAAAATAGCCTGATCATTCTCGTCACGGCGATGGTGGAGATAAGCGAGATTGTTGACCGCCGGCAGATAGTCGGGGTTGAGGGCGAGCACCTGTTGGTAACAATGGATGGCCTCGTGGTCGTCGTCGATGTCGCGGTAGCAGCCGCCCAGGTTATAGAGGCAATCGACATGGTCCGGGTGGTGGTCCAGAATGCGGAGGTAGGTGGCGATGGCGGCGGATTGGTCGCCGGTTTTCTTCTGGCAGAGGGCCAGGTTGAAGAGGGTGTCGCAGTCCTCCGGTCCGTTGTCTGCGGCCAGGGAAAATTCCTCCAGGGCCTGGGCATGCTCGCCCAGATAGAACAGCACCAGACCGAGATTGTAATGGATGAGGGGTGACTTGGGCAGATGCTTGAGCAGCAGCAGGTACTGCTGCCGGGCCTCGGTCAGGCGCCCCTCGTCCTGAGCTGCGCAAGCGGCGTCGAAGGCTTGGCGCAGGGCGGTGGCGGAGATGGGCTCGGATGGCGGGTTGGTTGCGGTCATGGGCTAGGTGCTTGAGGGCGGGAGAAGGGGCGCGGGAATCACCGTGATCCACCGCGGAGGTGAGGGACCATACTCCTTTTTTGAACGCAACGGTTAAAAAAAATCATTTTCCCCGCCTGATGATCGCCATGCTGCTGCCGACCCTGCCCATCCGGACCACCCTGCCGGCATTGAAGTCCTCCCTGGCCGCCTGCCACGCCGTCCTGACCGCACCGCCCGGCTCGGGCAAGACCACGGTCGTACCGCTGGCGCTGCTTGACGAACCCTGGCTGGCCGGCAAAACCATCCTCATCCTCGAACCCAGGCGGCTGGCGGCCAGGGCGGCGGCGGCCCGCATGGCTGCAATCCTGGGCGAACCGGTCGGCGCCACCGTGGGCTACCAGATCCGGTTCGATCGGTGCATCGGCCCGACCACCCGCATCGAGGTCCTCACCGAGGGCATCCTGACCCGCCGGTTGCAGGCCGACGCCAGCCTCGACAAGGTCGGCCTGATCATCTTCGACGAATTTCACGAACGATCCCTTCATGCCGACCTGGCCCTGGCCCTGTGCCTCGATCTCTGCCAACTGAAAGAAGACCTCAGGCTGCTGGTGATGTCGGCCACCCTTGAGACCGGTCCGCTGGCCACGCTGTTGGGAGGGGCGCCGGTTCTGTGCGGTGAGGGCGGCAGTCATCCGGTGCAGGTCGATTACCTCGCCAGGCAACCCAAAGGGCGGATCGGCGAAGTGACCACGGGGGGCATCCGACGGGCCCTTGGCGAAACAAGCGGCGACCTCCTGGTCTTTCTGCCGGGCGGCGGCGAAATCCGGGAAGTGGCGGAGCGGCTTGCCGATGAGCCGGCCTGCGCCGGCTCGATGGTTCTCCCCCTGTACGGCGATCTGGCCATCAGTGAGCAGGAGCGGGCCATCCTCCCCGACCCCAGCGGCCGGCGGCGGATCATCCTGGCCACCTCGATCGCCGAGACCAGCCTG
>JAUWAH010000361.1 GCA_030602145.1 Desulfobulbus sp. | reverse complement strand
CTTTCGGTTGTTTTTGCTCAGTTTGCCGGTATGAGTCCCGAGTACACGGCGCTGAAGGCGGCAAAGGCCGGGCAATGGCGACTGAAGCGCAGTTTCAACTGCCGGCCGGTGGTGATCAGCCGTGCGGCCAAGTACATCACTTCCTGAATCACTGTTCGCAGCCGGCGGCGTTTGGCCGAATGGAGTACCGGACCAAAGGGAGCGATCAGGCCCGTTTGGCCGATAAAGCGAAGGATGTTGTAGGCAAAACCACCCAGGGCCATGACCAGGGCATTGGTGGCGAACTTGCCGCTCGGCAGCCGTTCGAGATCAAGATCGGTTTTGAACTCGCTATGGAACCGCTCTGACGTGGCATGCTGCCGATACAGCTCGATGACATCTTTGGGATCCATCGCAAGGTTGGTCCACCAGCCCTCAAGGACGATCTCCGGAGTCAGGAGGAACTGGCCGTTCCTATCGATGGTCCTCTCGGTCACCCGAACGATGCGTTTGAAGGTATACGGTTTCTCGTTGATCTTCTTGCGCTCCTCGACGACCATGGTGCCGACCCGCTTGCCTGGTCTGGGCGTCTTGACCTCCCCTTCGGCAAACACCCTGTCGTGCCAGGCGAAAACATCGCTGCCCCGGGGATTCCATTTGACGATGTAGCGGGTCTTCTCGGCGTCTTCCAGGACCACCAGGGTCTCCTGGGCATCATTGCCTGAGTCGGCACGAACCAGGATCGGCTGCTTGGTCAGTTCCTTGGCGCCGGAAATCACCCGCTTGATGAAGTCGACAAACCCCTTCTGGCTATGCTGGCTTCCCGGCCGGAGTTCCACCTCCAGGCACCAGCCCTCCATGCCAAGATAGGCAGCCATGGGAGCGTAGCCATCGTAATTCTTGTAGGTGCGGCTGACACCTTCCTTCTTGGTGTTGGAATTATCCTGGGGGAAGACGTCCACATCCAGGGGAACAAGCCCGCTCCGGTAGCCGGTGATCGGGGCTTTGAGCCGCTTGAGCATGGTTCGCGAACTTCGATTGACGACCGGGATCAGTTCGACCCCTGCCTCGTCCAGTCGCTGCCGCAGCCGCTCGACCGAGGGCATCCGACCGATACCCAGGGCCTGTTTGAAATAGTCGTCTTCCCGCATGGCGGCAATGGCCTGATAATCGCTCTTGCCCAGGCACAACAGGCCCAGATAGCAGCGCAGAATATCGATCTCGGCAATGTGATCGCTTCCCTTGGCCACCCTGCCGACAGACCGGCCGAGGTCGCTGTATCGGTTGATGCAGGCGCCGGCCAGAACCAGGCCGGAGTGGCTGGTGTAGAACTCTTCGCTGCTTTGCTCCAGGATCATTCGCTTCATGTTTTCACCTGCTGAGTGAGTTTTTCGAACAGGTGCACATTGCAATATTTTTATAAAAATTTTAATGGGTTGATTTCAAAATTAGTCTTGTTTTATTGATAATTTTTCACTGATTAAGGTCACTGTAAACACCACGCATACGCATTCTGAAACATCCGTAGCCAGGGGCTGACCGGTAGGTTCTTCATCTCCTCCGGTAGCCAGTGGCACTGCCAGGGGAGGAAGGATCGCTCGGGATGGGGCATCATCGCCAGGTGGCGGCCGTCGGGCGAGCAGATGCCGGTGAGGCCGCCGGGCGAACCGTTCGGGTTGAAGGGGTAGCTTTCGGTGGCCTGCCCCTGATCGTCGACAAAGACCACAGCCGCCATGCCATCATTCCACACTTGCTTTCGGATCGTCTCATCCGGGAAATGCAGGTAGCCCTCGCCATGGTCAACATGGATACCGAAAACCAGGTCCTCCATGCCGGCCAACATGATTGACCGGCTCGGGAGCACCTTGACCGTGGACCAGCGCGATTCGAAGCGACCGCTGAGGTTGTGGATGAAGCGGGGCTGGCGTTCGGCCTCAATCCCTTCCCAGGGCACCCAGCCCAATAATCCGAACAACTGACAGCCGTTACAGATACCGAGCGTGAAGGTGTCGGGCCGATCGTAAAACTCATGGAATTGGGCTTGGAGCCGCTCATTGAAGCGGATGGTCGCGGCCCAGCCCTTGGCACTCTCCGGCACGTCGGCGTAGGAAAAGCCACCCACCGCCGCGATGCCTCGAAAATCGCCCAGATTAACCCGCCCAGCCAGCAGGTCGGTCATGGTTATATCCCAGGGTTCAAATCCGGCGCTGTAAAAGGCGGAACTCATCTCCCGGTCCGAGTTGGATCCCTCGTCGCGGAGGATAATCACTTTGGGCTTATCCTTTTTCTGCAAGATTGCCGGTCCGGTGACTTCGGGCTGGAAGCTCAACCGGTACTCCGGTCCCTGACGGTCGAAGATGTTGAACTTTTCCTCGTCGGCACAGTCGGGATTCATCTGCAGCCGCTCCAGTTGATAGCTGGTTTCCTCCCAACACTGGCGCAGCATGGCCATGGAGTCGTCCAAAACCAACTGGCCGTTGTACTGGATGGCGATCGCCTGCTTGACGGTGCTCGAACCAAGCACCGTGCATCCCACCTTGGCCTGCTCCAACCGCTGTTTGATCTCGGCCAGATGACCCCAGCGGCATTCGATCACCAGCCCCAGTTCTTCGGCAAACAGGGATTCCAATGCCGACCCCTCACCGCTCAGTGCCAGGTTGAGGCCACAGTTGCCCGCAAAAGCCATCTCCAGCACCGTGGTAATCAGGCCGCCGTCGCTGCGGTCATGGCCGGAGAGAATCAGGCCGCGGTCAAGCAGGTATTGCACCGCGCCAAAAGCCTGCTTGACCAGGGCTGGGTCGTCCATGTCCGGGGTGTCGTTGCCGATTTGGCCACAGGTTTGCGCCAAAGCACTGCCGCCCAGTCGGGTCTTGCCGCCGGAAAGGTCGATCAGCAGGAGGGCAGAGCCGGGTTCCTTGATGTCCGGAGTGACCTTTTTGCGGATGTCGGCCATCGCCGCATAGAGGGAAATCACCAGCTCGCGTGGCGATTTGACCACCTCATCATTCACCTTGGCGGCCATGGACAGGCTGTCCTTGCCGCCGTCCACCGCAATTCCCACCGCAATCATCGCCTCGGCCATGGCCTCGGCAGCATCACGCAGGGCTGCGCCCTCGCCTTCCAACTTAGGTGCCCACATCCAGTTGGCCGAGCACTTGACCTCTTCAAGATCCTTGATCCGCGCCCAGACCAGGTTGGTCAGAGCCTCACCCACTGCCATCCGTGCCCCGGCGGCCGGATCGACCAGCATCTTGATGGGTTGCTCGCCAATGGCAGTGGCGATGCCGGTGTAGCCGAAATGGCTCTGGGCCACCACCGCCACATCGCCGACGGTCAGTTGCAGCGGGCCACAGCACTGCTGCTGGGCGATCAAGCCGGTGACCGCCCGGTCGACCTTATTGGTGAGAAAACGCTTGGAGCCCACCGAGACCAGCCGCAGCACCCGATTGAGCGCCTCGCGCACGTCCAGGTTCTTGGGCGGGACAAAGGGGGACAGGACAGGACGGACGCGGTTGTCGACGAAGGTCTTCTGCGGGATCTTGCCGAGCAACTCAGGGATTTCGATATCCACCGGGGTGGTGTTGTCCTGGTTGTC
>JAUWAH010000440.1 GCA_030602145.1 Desulfobulbus sp. | reverse complement strand
TACAACCTGCTTTGTCTCTCCTGTCACGCCATCGGCGGGCCGATGCGCGATATCAAACGGCTGGCCGCCCCCTATACGCCCAGCGGCCTTGACGCCATGATCAGTGGCATGGACGTCTTTCACCCGTCCATGCCGCCCTTTGCGGGCAACGTTGCGGAACGAAAGGCTTTGGCAACATTCATTGCCGTAGGGCTCCTTGGCCGCCAAGACCCCGAACCGACGCAACCCATCGAGAAAACGGTCGAGATCCCGTCTTTTTCCCCTGAAACCGCCCCCTACATTCTCCTCGCCTGGAGCCCGTCGGGCATGCGCTACGTGGCCGAGGTGAAGGACACACTTTCGCTCCTGCCACCCGGAAACGGTCTGCGGGCGCAACTGATTCTGCGTGGCGAAACGCCGGAGATTATCAATCAGGGCGTGACCATCAGCTATCGGATGGAAAGCGGGATGGTCGGTTTTGACGGAAAACCTGTGGTTTCCGGCTTCCTGCTGCCCAGTGAAGATCTCTTCATCGCCGAAGGGATCAATCTGTCCCCCCTGACTGCCAATGGCTTCGATCCTTATCCGGTAATGACCCTGGAAGCACGGGATGAAAACGATACCTTGCTGGCCTCGACCAAGGTGGTCGCCCCTGTTTCCACTGAACTGGGCTGTAGCAACTGTCATGGCGGGACCGCCCAATCCGGTGAACCCGTCGGCCTGAATCGGGAAACCGCCATGCATATTCTCCAGGTCCATGACCGGCTCAGCGGTACAACACTCGCTGCCCAAGCCTCAATGCCGGGTAAAACCGTCCGATGTCAATCCTGCCATGCCGATTTGCTCGTCCGGTCAGATGGAGACAAGACCCGCCTCAATCTCTCCGCTTCCATCCATGGTTTTCATGCCCATTATCTCAAGGCACGAGGCGAGCAGGCCTGCATGTTCTGCCACCCCTCGTCACCCTCCGGGGCCACCCGGAGTCAGCGCGACATCCACGCCTCCCTTGGCCTGGGATGCACCAACTGTCATGGAACACTTGAACAGCATGCCTTGTCTCTCCTCAAACAGGAGCAGCAGGACGGCAAGGCGCGTGCAGCGGTTTTGATGACCACCCTGACGCCTGGATTGGCAACCGGGAATATCGTAGCGCGCAAGCCCTGGGTTCAGCAGCCAGACTGTTTGCACTGCCATGTCGACTACCAACCACCGGAAACGGACACGATCAGCAACGCCCGGACCGGCGGGGAACAGGAGTTATACCGAAACAGGACCGATGACAGCGGGCGCCTCTTCTGCGCGGCCTGCCACTCCAGCCCCCACGCCCTGTACCCGGCCCACAATCCCCATGGCGGCCAACTCGATTCCTTACAGCCCCTGCAATATCAGGGGAATCATTTACCGTTGGGTGCCAACCGCAACTGCTCTGTTTGCCACACCGTGGCCATGGAAGATGAAATGCATCATATCAATACGCTGCGCTCGTTTCGCAACGAATAGGGTGCAAGGGGAAAGGTCAGAAGGGGGATGACTGCAAAACACTGGGTGCTGATCGTACTCTGGTCGGGATGGTGTGCGGTGCACAGCCTGCTGATTACCGCCGGCGTGCAGCGATGGTTCAGACAACGGGGTGGCCTGTTCAGCGGGGCCTATCGATTGGGGTATGTCTGTTTCTCGGTGCTCAGCCTGCTCGCCCTGCTCTGGTATACCGCTCGTCTTCCCCAGCAGCAGATCGTTCTGTCTGCAGGCTGGATTGCGCCTCTGCAAGGGCTGCTCTTCCTGTACGCGGCGATCATGTTCGTCGGTGGACTGCGCGCTTACAATCTTTCCCTGTTTCTTGGCCTTCGCCAATGGCGGAACTATCGCGCCGGCCAACCACAGTCCGGGGAGCCGCCCTTGTGCACCGATGGCATCCTAGGCCTGGTTCGCCATCCCTGGTACAGCGGCGGGATTGCCTTTCTCTGGTCGCTGCCAGGGCTCACCGATGTTACCCTGATCACCCGGACTATTCTCTCGGTCTACCTGGTGATCGGCACCTTGCTTGAAGAACGTAAACTGCGCCAATCTCTTGGTCCTGCGTACAAGGAATACTGCCATCGGGTTCCCATGCTTGTTCCATGGGCATGTTGTCGTCTTCTCAAAAGGAAGTGATCAAGCCCAGGGTCAGCACATGCGCACCACCCCGGGTGAATCTTCCCTCGATATTGGCAAGATTGCCTTCAGCCTCGGATACCGTTCTCGACCGGGTGTGATGATGCATGTAGGAGAGCCCCACCTCCATGGCGTCGGACCACCGGTAGCGCAGCCCTGTGCTGTACACCAGCGCATCGGCATCCGGTAATTCAAAGCCCAATGTGGCCGTTGGAACCGGGGTCTTTTCCACAGAAAAGCCCAGGGTCGTTGTCCACAGTTCATTTAAGCGGTAGGTGATCCCGAAACGGTAGGCATCGCTGTCTTGCCAGCTTTTCTTGGTCGCCTCGTCAAAGACAGCAAAGGGCGCAAAGGAAATCGGCTGGTTGTACGTGACATCCAGTTGCTTAAATGACGACCAATAGGTTCGCTCCCAACCCGCTTCCACGGTCAACCGTTCAAAGGTATAGGCCACCGCGATACTGAACACCTCCGGAAGCGTGATCGGGACAACGCTCTCTGCCGAGAAGGATGCTAAAGGAAAGTAACCGTCAAAATAACTGCCTATTCCGGTGAAGTCGGCCACGCATTCCAGTCGAATCCGGCCGGGCATTCCGGTGGAAGGCGGCCACCTGTTCCGGTGATTCCGGCCACCCTGGTCGGAGCGTAGCGACGCGGTTGTTTATGGTGTCTCTACTTG
>JAUWAH010000307.1 GCA_030602145.1 Desulfobulbus sp. | reverse complement strand
GCCTTGGCGGCATGAAACGCCATCTGCAGCCGCAGGGCAGCGATCGCCTCCTCCGGGCCGTCGAAGATCGGCATGGGCGCCTGCTCCTTCACCGCGGCCACGGTGGGTCCGTCGCCATAGAGGACCATGGCCAGGGGCTTGCCCGAGGACCGGATCGCCCCGGCAACGTGCAGACTGAGATCGGTATTGAACATGGCGGTGAACACATCCTCGCCGCCCAAAGGCATCCGGGGCCGCTGGCTGGCGAAGACGGCGCCGTCGACCTGGTCGTTGGCGAGCACATGGCTGAAGATTCGGGCGTACTTGTCAATCTGGTACATATCGCCCATGTCGAGCGGATTCTGCAGGCGGATGATGCCGGCATTGGCCAGACCGGCCAGCTCCTCGTAGAAAGCCTGGCCCGGATCGGCGAAAGCAAACCCCTGCCGTTCGCAGAGATCGGCCATGGCCACCCCCAGGCCGCCGGCCGGGCTCATGACCATGATCCGGTTGCCGCGCATCGGCGGCAGATCAAAGGCTTTGGCCGTGGCGATGAAATCGTCCAACCGGTCGATGCGGAGCATGCCGGCCCGTTCCAGGGCTGCATCGAGGATGGCGTCATCGGTGCTCAGCGAGGCGGTATGGCTCATCGCCGCCCGGTGGCCGGCCCGGGTGGTATTAGCCTTGTAGACGATGACCGGCTTGTCGATCCGACCGGCCACCTCCACCAGTCGCCGGCCGTCGCCGATGCTCTCCAGATAGAGCCCGATCACCGTGGTGTCGGGGTCCGAGCCCAGATATTCGAGCAGATCGCACTCGTCGAGGTCGAGCTTGTTGCCGATGCTGGCGAACTTGGCCAGCCCCACCCGCTCGCCGTCGAGCAGGTTCCAGAGAAACAGTCCCAGGCCGCCGCTCTGGGTGATCAGGGAAAAACCGCCCCGCCGCACCGGCAGGGCAGGGACGAACGGCAGGCAGAGGCCGCTTTTCGTATCAGCCAGGGCCAGGCCGTTGGGACCGACGAAGCGGATGCCGTGCAGCCTGGCCTGTTCCACCAGTTGGGCAGCCAGCGTCCTGCCCGCTTCGCCGGACTCGTTGAAACCGCCGGCCTGAACCGCCAGTCGCCTGATCCCGGCCCGGCCGCAGTCGGCCACCGCTTCCGGCACATAGCGGGCCGGGATGAGGAGCACCGCCAGGTCGGGGACCACCGGCAGGTCGGCCGCACTCCGATAGACCCGGATGCCGCCGACATCGTCTTCGCCGGTGGCCGGGTTGACGCCGAAGATGCGGCCGCGATAGCCCCAGCGCAAACAGTTGTCGACAATGATCCGCGGGGTGTTGTGCGGCTTGGAGGAGAGTCCGTAAACCGCCAGTGAAGCGGGAGCAAAAAAGGTATCCATGGGCCTGGGCACGAATCTGGGAATGGAAAACAGGCCGATACACGCATCGACCCGTACCTTGAGTCAGTGCCCCACTCTAGCACAGGCCGGCTCCGGACCGCCAGCGCCAACTGAGCCGCGGCGGGCCGCCACCGTCAGACCGGTCGTTCCCGACGCAGGGCGACCACCGTCATGCTGAGCACAAACCAGCCGCAGGCCACCAGGATGATGGTGGCGCCGGTGGCGGTCCGTGCCCAGTCCTGGGCGGAAAGGAGCAAGCCGGCAACGGTCGAGCTGAGGCTGATCGCCTGGGCCCACCAGAACATGGCGCCGGCCGAACGGGCGAAGTTGCGGGCCGCCGCCGCCGGCACGATCATCAGGGCGGTGACCAGAAGCACGCCCACCGCCTGGACGGCGAACATGACCACCAGGGCCAGCAGACCGGCAAACAGATACTGGTGGACCGTCACCCGCACCCGGTGGGCCCGGGCCAGGGTCGAATTCAGCCCAATGTAGAGCAGATGGTTGAAGCCGATGGTCTGGAAGGTCATCAGCACCAGGAAAAGGCACGCCAGGGCGACGATCTGGCCGTCGCTGATGGTGAGGATGTCGCCGTACAGAAATCGTTGCAGATCACGGGCGAGCGACCGGTCGCGGCTGACGATGGCCAGGCCGAAGGCGACCATGGCCGAGAAGAAGACACCGATCACCGTATCCGAGGACAGGGTGGAGTGGCGCTGCATGGCCATGATCGAGAGACCGACCAGCAGGCCAAAGAGCGGCATGGTCCAATCCGGGTTCACCGTCAGCAAGAGCCCCAGGGCGACGCCGGCAAAGGCGGAATGGCTGATGGCGTCAGCAAAGAAGGCCATGCGGAAATTGACCACCATGATGCCCATGGCCCCGGCCATGGGCGCCAGCAGAAGGAGGCCAACCAGGGCCTGCTGCATGAACCGGTGCTGCAGGCAGTCGAAGGGCAGGAGCCGGGCGAGCAGCTCGTAGAGCGACGACAGGTCAATCATCGATTCGCTCCTGGCAGCAGGGCGCCGAGCACACGGCCCGATCGCCGGGCATGGAGCGGGAACTGACCAACCCCATGTGCATACCGAAGATGGCGGTCAGGTTTTCGTTGGTGAGGGTTTGGCGCGGCGGCCCCTCGGCGGCAACCTTGCGGTTGAGGCAGATGACGTGGGTGGCGTGGTGGGTGACGGTGGCCAGGTCGTGGCTGACCATCAGCAGGGTGAACCCCCGGGTCAGGCGCAACTCGTCGAGCACCTCGCAAAAGACCAGTTCGCCCTGGAAGTCGACACCGGCCGAGGGCTCGTCGAGCACCAGGAGGTCGGGCTCCTGGGACAGGGCGAGGGCCAGGAGCACCCGCTGCAATTCCCCGCCGGACAGGGCGCCGATGGCGCGATCGAGCAGGTGGGCGGCCTTGACCAGGGCCAGCATCTCCACCGCCTGTCTGCGCAGCCCGGCGTCGACACCGAACCAGAGCGGTTTCTTCTGGAACCCCATGGCCAAAAATTCACCAACGGTGAGCGGCATGCCCCGGTCGAAGGTGAGTCGCTGCGGCACGTAGCCGATGCGCGGCAGCCGGCCGTTGCCGCTGAGGTGAATCTGTCCCTGATAGTGGATTTCTCCCAGCAGGGCGAGCAGCAGGGTGGTTTTGCCGGCCCCGTTGGGTCCGATGATCGCGGTGCAACTCCCCTGGGGCGCCGTGGCGCTCACCCGGTCGAGGATGGAGATGCCGCCCCGCTCGACGGTGACCCCGTCGAACCGGACGGCCGGTTCCATTGGCTGAAAAATCGGGAGGAAATCAGTGGCTGCCAAGGGTCTGTTCCAGGGTGGCCATGTTGGTGCGCATCACCCGCTCGTAATAGTCCAATGGAGCCGGCTCGGGTCCGTTGGCCGCGGGATCGAGACGGGCGGTGGCGATGCCAGACTCCCGGGCGATGGTGGCGCCGACCGCTTCCGGATACTGCGGTTCAGTGAACAGGGCGCCCGCCTTCTTGGCCTTGATGGTGGCCACGATGGCCCGCATCTCCGCGGCGGAAGGATTCTGGCCGCCATGGGCCTGGACCACGGCAACCACCTCAAGCCCCATGTCCCGGGCCAGATAGTCGAACACGCCGTGCTGGGTGACTATCCGGTTGTTGGCCAGCCGTTTGCCCAGGTCAGCCAGGTCATCGGCCAACCGGTTCAGCCGCCCGGCATAGGCCTCGGCGTTGGCTCCGATGAGGGGTGCGCCGGCGGGAAACCGTTCCGCCAGCGCCCGGCCGATGGTCCCCGTCATCAGGGCCGCCATGCGGGGGCTGGCAAAGAGATGGGGATTGGGACCGTCATCGTGGTGGTGGTGCCCGTGGTCGTTCTTGTGTCCATGTCCGTCATGTTTATGACCATCTTGTCCGTGCCGGTGCTCTGTCGCGGTTTTGCTTCCCTTTTGAGGGACGGTTTGCCCGGTGTACCGGAGGACGGGGCCGACCCCCTTGGAACTGTCGATGATGATCAGTTTCGGGTTGGCTTTCTTCACCGGCGCGCCCATGAACTCCTCCAAGCCCAGACCGTTGATAACCAGGATGTCGGCCTGGGTCAGCTTGCGCATGTCCTGGGGGGTCAGGGCATAATCATGGGGACAGCCCATTTCGGCCGGGATCATCAGATCCACCGAGAGACCATCCACGCCCTGAACGAGGTTGCGGATGATCTGGTAGACGGGGAAGGTGGTGGCCAGAACCCGCAGGGTGGGCTCCGTTGCGCCGATCGGCCGACCATGCAGCAGGATCGTCGCCAAACAGACGATGGGAAGCAGAAGAA
>JAUWAH010000139.1 GCA_030602145.1 Desulfobulbus sp. | reverse complement strand
ACCAGTACCTGGCCGTCGCAGTCCGGGCCGGCGCCGATGCCGATGGTGGGGATGTTGATGGCCCCGGTGATGCGGGCGGCCAAGGGCGCGGGGATGGCCTCCAGGACGATGGAAAAACAGCCGGCCTCTTCGAGGGCATGGGCATCCTCGATCAGCTGTCTGGCCGCCTCGGCGCTCTTGCCCTGCACCTTGAAGCCACCGAGGCTGGCGGCGGTCTGCGGGGTCAGGCCGATATGTCCCTGGACCGGAATGCCGGCCCGGACGATGGCCGCCACGGTCTCGGCCATGGCCACGCCTCCTTCGAGCTTGACCGCGTCGGCCCGACCCTCCTTGAGGATGCGGGTGGCGTTGTCGATGGCCGCCGGAATCGAACTGTTGTACGAACCGAAGGGCATGTCGGTGATCACCAGGGCATGCTCGACCCCGCGCACCACCGCCCTGGTGTGGTGGATCATCTCCTCCATGGTGACCGAAACGGTGTCCGGATGGCCCAGCACCACCATGCCCAGGCTGTCGCCCACCAGGATGACATCGATGCCGGCCGTGTCCGCCGCCTTGGCCCAGGGGTAGTCGTAGGCGGTCACTTCGACGATGGGGGTAGCCTTCTTGCGGTTGCGGATGTCGGGAATGGTCAGTTTTTTCTGCTGCATGGGGTCTCCTGGGAAGAGGTGGCTGCGGACAGCGGTTCAATCCGGTGGGCGGCGGTGGCCTCCAGGGCCTTGACCAGGCGGGTGAGCATCAGGTTGACCGGGGTGGCGACGCCGACTTCCCGGCCCTTGGCGACGACGGCGCCGTTGATGCTGTCGATCTCGGTGGGCGCGGGCCGGAGGACATCCTGGAGCATGGAGGCCCGGTTGGTGGCGGTGAGCGTGCAGACCCGGAGGACCCGGTCGAAGGCGCCTGCCTCGTCCACCGGGATGTGCAGGGCGCGGGCCACGGCCACCGCCTCGGCCACGGCCTCGGCCATCAGGCCGGCGCATTCGGCGCTGTCGGCGAGCACGCCGTTGGGTACCCGCAGGAGGGCGGCGAGCGCATTGATGCCCACATTGACGATCAGCTTGGACCAGAGCAAGCCATCCACCTCGTCGCTGGTGGAGGTTTCGATCCCCGCCCGGTTGAACAGGGCCGCCACCAAGGCGATCCGTTCGGCCTGACCGGGACCGATGCCGAGCACGGTCGGCCCGCTGCCGGCATGGCGGATGGTTCCCGGGGCCAGCAGGGTGGCCGCCTGGGCGGTGATGCCGGCCGCAGCCCGTTCGGCGCCGACTTGGGCCGCGATCCGCTCCAGGTTGCCCAGGCCGTTTTGCAGGGTGAGCACCAAGCCGTCGTCGGCAACAAGCATCCGGGCGGTGGCTGCCGCTTCCCCGGTGGACCGGGTCTTGGTGCAGACAAGGATCAGGTCGGCCCGCCGGCTGTACGATGCCGGATCGGTCAGGACCGGCAGACCGAGGCGATGCGAAGTACCGTCCATGCCGACCAGGGTGAGGCCGTCCCGGTCGAGGACGCGGGCGTGTTCCCGATTGGTGGTGAGCAGGCGGACCGAGGCATGCGGGGCCAGCAGGGCACCGAACAGACCGCCCATGGCGCCGGTGCCGATGATCACTGTCTCCATGCTCCCTCCCTTCGGTGCGACCGTGCCGCCGCCCTGACCTCGGTTTTCTCTGCACGACCTTGGTTCCGGCCGGCGCCATGCCGGAGCGCAGACCGTTCATTGCCCGTTGTGGCCGGCCAATGTCGTCCAATGTGGTCCAGCCATGCTGGTTATAAACCATCGACCGAAAAGATCAACGCCGAAGCCGGCTCGAACCGTCCTGAACGGCAGGGTGTGCAGCCGCTGCCGGATGGGCGACCGTCCACCTCATCGGAGAGACCCCATGCATCTGTACATCTGGCGACACAGCAAACACTTTTCCAGTTGGTCCATGCTCGACGAACCCCACATCCACAGGGCCAGCTATCTCCAGGCCGATGTCACCGTGCTGGCGCCGTCCATCGAGGCGGCCCTGGCCCTTCTGGCCGACAACGGCAACTGGAACGTCGAGGAGTTGCGGCGGATCACCCCCGAGGTCGTCCCCCTGGACGAGCCCCGCATCGTCATCAGCCATGTGGATGGATGAGCACCCACCCAAGCCGGCCGGCCACCGGACCGCAATCCCAGTCGGCGCGAACACCCGACAAGGAGATGAGGGCGCCTGCTTTTCCCTGTGCATCCGGGGACAAACGCGGTATGATGCCTGCGATTACAGGCTGGAACAAATCACACACTCTCCGCTGATCGCCCCTGTCCGCCATTTTCAGGGTGCCCGGGTCGTCGGCGAGAGTCCGCTTGAGAGGAGTAGCATGGAGAAGCTCCAGGCAAACCTGATCGCCAAGAAAGTCGTCTGGTATGAAGCCATCGCCGTGTTCTTCATGGCAGCAATCACCTGGATCAACGAAGTCTTCGACATCCCCTACCTGTTTCTCGGCGCCCCCTCGACGCCGATCAACTGGCGCGAAGCCCTCTTTGAAAGCATCGTCATCGGCATCATCGGCGCGGTCATCATCCGCTACACCTACAACCTGCTGACCCGAATCAGCTACCTGGAGGCCATCCTGCCGGTGTGCGCCTCCTGCAAGAAGATCCGGATGGATTCCGCCTTCTGGAACGATATCAAACAGTTCGTCAAGGACCGCGCCGACAAGGAATTCATCCACGGTATCTGCCCCGACTGCATCGACAAGTACTACCCGGAATTAAAGCACAAGCACGGCGACAACGGCGCCGAATAACCCTGACCCCGATTATCCGGCAGGCCGGTACGCTACCGGTCAGTCACCCATCGCCTGCCCGTCTGCGGCGGCCGCACCCCGACGCCATGAATACCATCCGTGCCCTTTGCCTGGCTGAGCGCTTCCAGTTCGATGCCCTCTACGACTATCTTGCCCATCAGTCGTACGCCGCCCGGATGCGCAACGTCATCGTGCTCCATCCCGACGACGGCGTCCACGCTTTTCTCTTCGATTACGGCGTCTGCGTGCTCTTCCGGTACGACTACGAGGCGGAAAAGCGGTTGCTCGATTTACTGCGCAAGTACGCCGTCAACCCGCTGGAACCCTTTGTCGAGGAAGAATTGGAATACCGCCTCGGCAGCGAGGCCGGTATCCGCATCCGCAACGACCTGATCGAGGTGGACGATCTCTCCGAACTGACCTTGCTGTCTCTCGGTCACGCCCTGGCCCAGTCGACCAAGCTGGCCTTTTTCGAGGCCTCGATCGAGGAGACCATCAAGAAGACCAAGTACATCCCCGAAACCCTGGCCAACAAGGGCTCCATCGCCCTGTCCCGAAAGAAGCTGGCCAGGGAACGTGGTCGGGTCTACCTGGAAAAATCGCACATCATCCTGCAGTATAATCTCCTCGACACGCCTGAGTTCATCTGGGAGTACCCCGAACTGGAACACTATTACCTGGCGCTGTCCCGCTACCTGGAAATCGCCCCCCGGGCCACGGTGCTCAAGAACCGGTTGGAGGTGATCCAGGAACTGCTGGAGATGATGGCCGACGAGCAGAAGCACAGCCATTCGAGCATGCTGGAGTGGATCATCATTATCCTGATCGCCAGCGAGATCGTTCTCTTCTTCGGCAAATGACTCCACCGGCGACGGCCGGCCCTCCTTTGCCGACCGCTCGTCAATGGTTATGGTGTGAGCAGTAACGTTCCGCTTTCCCTCAGCCAACAGGAGGATCCCATGAAGATACTGATCACCGGCGGCACCGGTTTTGTCGGCTCGGCAGTCTGTCACCGTCTCCTGGAGATGGGCCACGAGGTTACGGTCATCGGCAGCAGCAGCCGGTGCCGTCTGGCTCCGCATCCGCACCTCACCTACATCTCGGCCGACACCACCCGGCCCGGCGCCTGGCAGCAGCGGGTGGCCGAACAGGACGGGATCATCAATTTGGCCGGCCGTTCGGTCTTCAACCTGTGGACCGAGAGCTACAAAAAAGCCATCTACGACAGCCGCGTGCTCACCACCCGCAACCTGGTGGACGCCCTGCCGGCCAGCAGCGAAGCAGTCTTGCTGAGCGCCTCCGCGGCCGGGTACTACGGCGCCGGCGACGATGGCGAGCGAACCGAGACCTCCGCACCGGGTGACGATTTCCTTGCCCGGGTCTGCCGCGATTGGGAAGCCGAGGCCAACAGGGCTGCCGACAAGGGGGCACGGGTGGTGGTGATGCGCTTTGGCGTGGTCCTGGGCAAGGGCGGCGGGGCCATGGCCACCATGGCCACCCCGTTTAAGTTGGGCCTGGGCGGCCCCATCGGCAGCGGGCAGCAATGGTTTCCCTGGATTCACCTCGACGACCTGGTCAATGCCCTGCTCTTCCTGCTCGGTGCCGAAGAGTGTCGCGGCCCCTTCAACTTCACCGCCCCGGAGTCGGTCCGCCAGAAGGAGTTCGCCCGGGCCCTGGGTGGCGCCCTGCACCGGCCGGCCTGTCTGCCGGTCCCGGCGATGGTGATGAAACTGGCTCTGGGCGAATTCGGCCGTTCGCTGCTCCAGGGACAGAAGGTCGTTCCCAGGGCTTTGACCGACAGCGGTTTTCTGTTCACCTATCCGGAACTGCAGCCCGCCCTGCGAGAGATCGTTGGTGGCTGACCGGTCATTCCGCTTCGCCTCGCTGTTGCCGGCCACGGCCCGCGATCTGCATGCCTGGCACGCCCGGCCAGGAGCGCTGGAGCGACTCATCCCGCCCTGGGAGGCCACCCGGGTTATCCACCGCGACGGCGGCATCGAGCCGGGCGACCGGACGGTGCTGGCCATGCGGGCCGGGCTTTTTCCCTTCCGCTGGCATGCCCGCCATGTGGAGAACGTCCCCGGCGTCCTGTTCCGCGACATCCAGGAACGCGGTCCCTTTCGTCGCTGGACCCACACCCACCTATTCACCGACACCCCGGAGGGCGCCATCCTGGAGGATCGGATCGACTACGCGCTGCCCGGCCAGCCGCTGCTGCCGGATCAGGCCGGGAAAATGGTCGACCGGATGCTGGCGCGCACCTTTCGCTACCGCCACGCCACCCTGGCGGCCGACCTCATCCTCCACCAACGGTGCAGCCGCACCCCGCTGCGGGTCCTGATCAGCGGCGCCAGCGGCGTGCTCGGCTCGGCCCTGCGGCCGCTGCTGACCACCGGCGGCCACGAGGTCTGGACCCTGGTGCGCAGGCCGCCCGATCGGGGACAACGGGAAATCTACTGGGACCCGCAACAGGGACAGCTCAACCTGGCCGGCCTGCCACCCTTTGACGGCGTCATCCACCTGGCCGGCGACAATATAGGTGCCGGCCGCTGGACGCCGGCCAAGAAAAAACGGGTGATCGACAGCCGGGTGCTTGGCACCGACCTCATCGCCCGGACCCTGGCCGCCCTGCCCACGCCGCCCAAGGTGCTGCTCAGCGGTTCGGCGGTCGGATTCTACGGCGACTGCCTCGACTGCTGCATGCGCGAGGAGGACCGGTCCGGCACCGATTTCATCTCCGATGTCTGCACCCTCTGGGAACATGCGGCCCGTCCGGCGGAAGCTGCCGGCATCCGCACGGTCTTCCTGCGCATCGGCGTGGTGCTTACCCCGCGTGGCGGCGCCCTCCAGCGGTTGCTGACCACGGCGCCCGTCGGCTTTCCCCGCCGGTTCGGGTCCGGCAATCAGTACATCAGTTGGATCGGCATCGACGACATGATCGGCGCCATGCTCCACGCCCTGACCTGCGAGGGCCTCACCGGGCCGGTCAATATCGCCGCCCCGCAGCCGGTGACCAATGCCGAACTGATGCACGCCCTGGCCGGGGTCCTCAGCCGGCCGACTCTTCCCCCGATTCCCGCCTCTCTCCTGAAAACCCTTTACGGCCAGATGGCCGCCGAGGTATTACTGGGCGGGTGCCGGGTGGCCGTCGACAAACTGCTCCACTCCGGCTATTCGTTTCGCCATGCCGATCTCAAGGAGGCGCTGCGCCACCTGCTCGGCCAACAAACCTGAGACCATCCGGAGCTGCATGTGAGTCGGCCCTTCAAAGCCATTCTTCTGGTCATGATGACCACCGCCCTGGCCTGCGGATTTATGCATCACCTGGTGCCTCCGGCGGTGCTCAACTTCGAGCGGCTGCATATCTTCCTCTTCAACCTGTGCAGCGGCGGCACCATCCTGGTCTACTTCACCGAGGGGGCCCACACCCTGACCCGTCGGGGGTTGTGCTTCCTGGTGCTGGCCGTGGCTTTCGCCGTCAGCGCCTTTCTCCACTGGTACGCGGTGGCCATGGTCATCCCCCTGGCCCTGGCGTATCTGGTGGAGGCGGTCCGCGTCGATCATTTCGGCAGCCGTTTTCCCCGCGCCCTCTTCTCCCGCCGGGAACCGGTACCGCGCAAGTTCCATCAGGCCGCCCTGCTCTGCCTCTCCCTGGGATTGGCCCTCTCCAGTCCGGTAATCCTCAACTCGGTGTACCTGCACTGGTTCACCATCGAAAAACTCAAACTTGACACCTTCTTCCTCGGTTTCAGCTTCCCGGTCTCCCTGATCTCCATGTCGGTGATCTTTACCCTGATGAAAAAAGAAAGCCTGCCGCTGACCA
>JAUWAH010000341.1 GCA_030602145.1 Desulfobulbus sp. | reverse complement strand
GGCCCTCAAACGACTGGTCCGTTGGCACGGCCGTAGTTTCGCCGCCTCGGTCTTTCACACCCGCTCCTTTTTCATCAACCCGGCCAAGGTGCTGCCATGAGTTCGCAATATTCCCTGCTCAACACCCGGCGCTTTCTGCCGTTTTTCGTCACCCAGTTCCTGGGCGCCTTCAACGACAACCTGTTCAAGAACGGCCTGGTGGTGCTGCTCACCTTCCAGGCCGCCGGGTGGACCACGATCAAGGCCGAGCTGCTGGCCAACCTGGCGGCGGGCATCTTCATTCTGCCCTTTTTCCTCTTCTCGGCCACCGCCGGCCAACTGGCGGACAAATATGACAAGGCCATGCTGGCCCGACTGGTCAAACTGCTGGAGATGGCGATCATGGCCGTGGCGGCGCTCGGCTTCTGGCTGCACAGTCTGGTGCTGCTGCTGACAGCCCTGTTTCTGCTGGGCTGCCACTCGACTCTCTTCGGGCCGGTCAAGTATGCCATTCTGCCCCAGCATCTCCGTGAGAACGAACTGATCGGCGGCAACGGCTTGATCGAGGCCGGCACCTTTGTGGCCATCCTGTTGGGCACCCTCGCCGGCGGTCTGCTGGCCGGAACGACGGTCAATCCGATCTGGATCGGGGTCGGCGGAATGGCGGTCGCGGGGGTCGGCTATCTGAGCAGCCGCCTGATCCCCACTGCCCCGCCGCCGGACCCGGAGTTGCGCATCAACCTCAACCCGATCACCGAGACCTGGCACAACATCGCCTTTGCCCGGGAAAACCGGACGGTCTTCCTGGCCATCCTCGGCATCTCCTGGTTCTGGCTCTACGGCGCGCTGTTTCTTGCCCAGTTCCCGGCCTACGCCAGAAACGTGCTCGGCGGCGGCGAGTCCACCGTCACCCTGCTGCTGGCGGTGTTCACCCTGGGCATCGGCCTGGGGTCGCTGTTGTGCGAGCGGATGAGCGACAAGCGGGTGGAAATCGGCCTGGTGCCCCTGGGCTCCATCGGCCTGACCCTGTTCGGCCTGGACCTGGCCCTGGCCTCGCCCTCCGGGGTGATTGCCGGCGCGCCGCTGCCGCTTGCATCGATGCTGGCGCAGTTCTCGACCTGGCGCCTCCTGATCGATCTGATCCTGATCGGCATGTTCGGCGGCTTTTTCATCGTCCCGCTCTACGCCCTGGTGCAGGTCCGCAGCGCCGCCGCCCACCGGGCCCGGATCATTGCCGCCAACAACATCCTCAACGCCCTGTTCATGGTTGGCGGCGCCCTGGCCGCCGCTTCCCTGCTCGGCGCGGGCCTGAGCATCCCCTGGCTGTTCGCTGTGGCTGCGGTGTGCAATGCGGCCGTGGCGCTTTACATCTACCTGCTTATCCCCGAATTCCTGCTCCGGTTTCTGAGCTGGGGTCTGGCCCACGGATCGTACCGCCTGAACGTCCAGGACGCGGAGCGCATCCCGGCAGAGGGCCCGGCGGTCCTGGTCTGTAATCATGTCAGCCTGGTGGATGTGCTGGTGATTCAGGCTGCCTCGCCGCGTCCGGTCCGCTTCCTCCTGGATCAACGATTCTTCCGTGTGCCGATTCTCGGCCGATTGCTCCGTCATAGCGGCGCCATTGCCGCCCCCCTGGATGGTTCGGACCCAGGCCAGCTTGCCCGCGCCCAGGCGGAAGCGGCCGCAGTGCTGGGAGGGGGCGATCTACTCGCCGTTTTTCCGGAAGTGACGCACACCCCGGACGGCAGATTGCAGCCTTTCCGGCCGCTGTTGCAACCAATCCTCGCCTGCACCCCGGCGCCTGTCATCCCCATGGCATTGCAGGGGTTGTGGGGCAGCTTCTTCTCGCGCATCGAAGGCCGCACCCTCGGCCGCCCCTTCCGCCGGGGGATCAGGTCGCCCATCGCCCTGAACATCGGTGAACCACTCGCCGCAAAGGATGCCACCCCCGAGCGGCTGCATGCCGAGGTGGGTAGACTTCAAACAGCCATTCCGAACTCCTCAATCCAGCCGAACTAAGGGGGCCTCTTCCATGCCAGTTTGCGAACTCTTTGAACGGCATGTTCAAATTCTGGGTACCGGACATGCCGTTCCGACACAGGTGCTGACCAGCGAGGAGTTAGACAACCGGCTCCTTCAACCGAAAGGGACCATCGAACGGCTCAGCGGTGTTGCTGAACGCCGCTTTGCCCGGAGCGATGAACACGCGGCCCTGTTCGCCGGCCAAGCCTGCCGCAAGGCGATGACGGCTGCCGGTGTCGACCTGGCCGACATCGACTGCTTGGTCGCCGCGAGCGCCACCATGGACCAGGCCATGCCGTGCAATGGAGTCCTCATCCACCGGGAGTTGGGTCTGTCGGAGTCCAGCATCCCCGCCTTTGATATCAATGCGAGTTGTTTGAGCTTTATCGCCGCAATTGATGTACTTTCATGGGCCATCCATACGGGACGATATCAATGCGTTCTTCTGGTTGCCTCGGATATCGCCTCATGTGGCTTGAACTGGAACACCCTGGACGCTAGCGCCATCTTTGGCGACGGAGCCGCAGCAGTGGTCCTTGGCCCCAGCCCCGCCGGTCATCCCTGCATTCGCGCTGCCACGCTACGGACCATTTCCAACGGCGCAGATTTATGTCAAATCCCCGGAGGAGGGAGTCGGCACCATCCCTCCCGGGTCGGGCAACAGGCTGAGCAGCTTTCCTATTTTTCCATGAACGGCAAAAGCGTTTTCAAACTGGCGGCCGAGCACCTGCCGGCCTTTGTCGAGCAACTCCTTGCCCAGGCGCACCTCCACCTTGAGCAGATCGATTGGGTCGTGCCCCATCAAGCCAGCCACCTGGCCCTTAGCCATCTGAGCAAACGGCTTGGGTTTGCTCAGGAAAGGGTCATCAATATCTTTGCCGATCATGGCAACCAACTCGCTGCCTCAATGCCGACTGCCTTGGATATTGCCATCCGTGACGGCCGCATCCGTCGGGGGCATCGGGTACTGCTGCTGGGTACCGGCGCCGGTCTATCGCTGGGCGGCGTGGTCATGGAGTACTGATGAAGATAGTCGTCACCGGAGGTACCGGATTTCTCGGCCGCCATGTGGTCTGGCGCTGTGCCGGGGAACACTGCGAGGTTGTCTTTACCGGCCGCAACCCGGTAGCAGTTCACGACATCCTTCACCATGCCGACGGCAAGGTTCTCTGGTTGCCCGTGGACCATGGAACGAGCAACGCCCGAACCGCACTGATGCAAGCCGCGCAAGGTGCCGACGTTGTTATCCATTGCGCCGCGCTGTCGTCGCCATGGGGACGGTGGCCAGAGTTCCACCGCGCCAACGTCGCCAGCACGGCCGAAGTGCTTACGGCCTGCCACGAGCTCGGTATACCTCGCCTGATCCATCTATCAACCCCCAGTCTCTATTTTGGTTTTGCCGACCGGTTTAACATCCGCGAGGATGCCGCTTGCCCACCACCGGCCAACAACTACGTGCGAACCAAAGCCGAAGCCGAGCGGCTCATCCGAGCCAATCCACCTCCGCAGACCGTCATCCTGCGCCCACGCGCCCTGTTTGGTCCATGGGATCAAACCCTGACACCTCGGCTGCTGCGCATGATGGCCCACGGCTCCTTGCCGTTGATGCGCGGTGGCAAGGCTCTGCTTGATCTCACCTATATCGACAATGCCGTCGACGCGGTATGGCTTGCAGCAACCCGCGTCCTGCCGCGCCGGCTCTCCACCTACAATGTCAGCAACGGCGAGCCAATGGCCCTTTTGCAGCTATTGACGCTCATGGCCGGGGAGTTTGGTCTACCGCTCAGGACCCGTCGCCTTCCCTGGCCCCTGATCAGCCTGCTGGCCCG
>JAUWAH010000228.1 GCA_030602145.1 Desulfobulbus sp. | reverse complement strand
GGAGATTTCTCGCTACGCTCGAAATGACAAAATGGTCGTTTTCCGACTTTTTACCAATGCATCAACAGTCAAAGTCTCACATGCAACCATGCCAACCATCGCCATCACCCCCGACCTGGCCATCGATGCCTCCGAGGTTGAGCTGACCGCCATCCGCGCCCAGGGTTCGGGCGGCCAGAACGTCAACAAGGTCTCCAATGCCGTCCATCTGCGTTTCGACATCCGCGCCTCGTCCCTGCCGGATTCGTGCAAGGAACGGCTACTTGCTCTGCACGATCAGCGCCTGACCGAGGACGGCGTGGTGGTGATCAAGGCCCAGGAGTTCCGCAGCCTGGAAAAAAACCGCGAGGCCGCCATCGAGCGTTTGGTCGACCTGATCCGCCGGGCAACCATCACCCGCAGGAAACGGCGCCCTACCCAGCCGACCCAGGCGGCCCGCAAGCGGCGGCTGGAGAGCAAGGTGCGCCATGGCCGCATCAAGGCCCTGCGCCGCAAACCCGAATGAGCGGGGCTTGCCGGGCCCGGCCAATTGGGGTAGGTTGCCCGATTGCCGATCCACCCTTTCGCCTCGCCGCCGCATGCAGCCATGAGCCATCCCAACCCCGAACTCCAACTGGCCCGATCCTTTGTCGAGCAGACCGACTGTTCCCTGTTCCTCACCGGCAAGGCCGGCACCGGCAAGACCACCTTTCTCCACCGGATCAAGGAGCAGTCCCATAAACGGCTGGTGGTGACCGCGCCCACCGGGGTGGCGGCCATCAATGCCGGCGGCGTCACCCTCCACTCCTTTTTCCAGTTGCCCTTCGGCCCTTTCCTCCCCGGCAGCGAGGTGCACACCGGCCAGCACAGGATGAGCCGGGAGAAGCGTGACCTGATCAACAGCCTCGACCTGCTGGTGATCGACGAGATCAGCATGGTCCGGGCCGACCTGCTGGACGGCGTCGACGCGGTGCTGCGCCGGTATCGCCGCTCGGAGCTGCCCTTCGGCGGCGTCCAGCTCCTGATGATCGGCGATCTGCATCAACTGCCGCCGGTGGTCAAGGAGGCCGAGTGGCAGTTGCTCGCCGGCCGCTACGCATCCCCCTTCTTCTTCAGCAGTATGGCGCTGTCGGGTGTGGAGCTGATCCCCATCGAACTCAAGCACATTTATCGCCAGTCGGATGGCCGCTTCATCGACCTGCTCAACCGGGTGCGCGACAACCGGCTCGATCCGCCAAGCCTCGCGCTGCTCAACTCCCGCCATCAACCGGACCTGGTCCCGGACGAAGGCAGCATCACCCTCTGCACCCACAACCACCGCGCCGATGCCATCAACCGCGCCCGGCTGGACCGGCTGCCCGGTACCGTCCGGTGCTTCGAGGCCGGGGTCGAGGGCACCTTTCCCGACTACGCCTTTCCCACCGCCGCCAGCCTGGAGCTGAAGGTCGGCGCCCAGGTGATGTTCGTCCGCAACGACCTGTCGCCGGACAAACGCTATTTCAACGGCAAGATCGGCACCATCGTCGCCTTGGGCCGGGAAAAGATCCGGGTCGACTGTCCGGGCGACGCCGAACCCATCGAGGTCGGGCCGGTCACCTGGGAGAACATCGAGTACCGGGTCGACGCCGAGACCGCCGAAATCTCGCCCAAAGTGGTGGGCAGCTTCAACCAGGTGCCGCTCAAGCCGGCCTGGGCGATCACCATCCACAAGAGCCAGGGGTTGACCTTCGACCGGGCGATGATCGATGCCCAAGACGCCTTTGCCCCCGGCCAGGTGTATGTGGCCCTGAGCCGCTGCCGCACCCTGGAGGGGTTGACGCTCAGCAGGCCGATCACCGCCAGCGCCATCAAAACCGATCCGGCGGTGCTGGGGTTCGTTGCCGGCATCGAGCAGCGGACGCCCACCGAGGCTACCCTGCGGGCGGCCACGATCCGCTACCAGCAACGGCTGCTCCACCAGTGCTACGATTTCCAAACCCTGGACCGGCTGCTGGGCCGACTGGTCGGGTTGATCGGCGGCAACGCGAGCATCGTCGAGGTGCATGGCACAGCCGATCTGTACGAGGTGCAGCGGAGCACCCGGGAGACGATCTGCACCGTGGGCGACAACTTCAAGCGGCAATTGCAGGCGCTGTTCGGGGCGGACCGGGAACCCGCCGCCGACCCGACCATCCGCGAACGGCTGGCCAAGGCGGCGGTCTATTTCCGCCAGCAGTTCGAAACCGTGCTCATGCCCTGTCTGGACAATCTGGGGGTGGAGTCGGACAACAAGGAGGTGCGCAAACGGATCCATGAAGCCCTCAAGCAGGTTCGCCGGGAGGCCGCGATCAAGCAGGCGGCGGTCCGGGCCTGCGACGACGGCTTCTCCCCTGCCCGTTACCTCCGCGCCCTGTCCCTGGCCGCCCTGGAGGGGGAACGGCGGCCGGCCAAGACCGAGAGCGTGTACACCGAGGCCGACGTCGGCCATCCGGACCTGTTCCGCGCCCTGCGCCAATGGCGTACCGACCGGGCCGGCGACGAGGGCGTCGCCCCCTATATGGTCCTCCGCCAGAAGCCCCTGATGCAGATCGCCGTCCACCTGCCCGACAGCATCGATGGGCTGCTCGCCATCAAGGGAATCGGCAAGCGGCTGGCGGCGCGATACGGGGCGGAGATTGTCGCCCTGGTGGCCGACTTTCGCCGCAAGGAGGGGATCGAAACCGTGGCGCTGCCCAGTCCCGCCGCCGGTTCGGCCAAGGTCGGCCCCACCGGGACGGGCAAACGGGAGGACACCAAGGCCACCAGCCTGGCAATGCTCCGCGAGGGGTTGACCATCGCCGAGATCGCTGACCGACGCGTCCTGACCAAGCAGACGGTGGAGGGCCACCTGGCCTTCTATGTCAAGAGCGGCGAACTGGCCATCGACAACCTGCTGCCCGAGGAGCGGCGACGGGCATTGGAAGAGAAGATCGCCGCGCTCGCCGACCTCTCCTCCCTCAAGGCGCTGAAAACCGCCCTGGGCGACGAGTATAGCTACGGCGAGATCAACCTGGTGCTGGCCCATCTCCACCATCGGCAGGACGCCTGATCCGCCGCCGCCCGCCGGCGCCGGAGGTCCGGACGCCGCAGCGGCGCAGGCAACCATCCTGTTGGCGTGCAGGGCTGGTTCTCCTTTCAGGGGCTGCCATGCGGCTGCCACATTTCACTGGTCAAGCCGATCCGAACCTGTTAATGGTCCGTGGATTTCCTGCCGGTCCGGGGCCGCACGCCGGCCTCCGTGCCCGGGCAACCCGTTCACCCCCGCCGAGACCCGCGCAATGACCCATCCGTGCAGATCTTTCCTGGCCGCAGCCTGCCCGCCGCTTCTCCTTGCCCTTGCCCTGGGCGTGCCGAACCCTGGCCTCGCCTCCGAACACGCCAATCCTCTTCGCCTCCCCCTGGATGAAAGCGGCAGCTTCCTGCAGG
Organism: Desulfobulbus sp.; assembly: GCA_030602145.1. Lineage (GTDB taxonomy): Bacteria > Desulfobacterota > Desulfobulbia > Desulfobulbales > Desulfobulbaceae > Desulfobulbus. The sequence continues at coordinate 1,662 of JAUWAH010000228.1, read as the reverse complement.
CCTCGGCCGGTTTCGACCTGGCCGTGCTCAGCCAGGGCAATGCCTGGTTCGGCAACGACAAAGGGGTGCTCGACGGCCAATCGGTCGATTCCTGGTGGGAGTCGCTGGTCCGGCTGGGATTGGAAGGCAGCTTCGCCCTGGCCGGCAGCCAGACCCTGTACGCCAAGGTCGACGCGGTCCAGGCCAACACCTTCGGCGGGGTCGATGTCGGCGGCACCAACGCGGTCCACGGCGATGTCAGTTCGCTGCGTCTGGACAAGCTCTACGCGGGCTGGCGGTCGGGCGACCTGTTCGAAACCCTGGGCAAGGATTTTCTCGACATCTCCTTCGGGCGGCAGATCTACACGGTCGGCAACGGTTTTCTCTTCAACAGTCAGGGCGAGGGCGGCTACAAGCGGGCGGCCTGGTACATCGGCGGCCGCAAGAGCGCCGACTGGTCGGGCATCGTCCGGATGCGATCCGGGCCCTGGTCCGGCGACCTTTTCCTGTTTGAAGCGGACCGGATCAACGATTTCGAGGCGCAGCACTTCAGGGATTTCAACACCCGGGCCGGTGGCGCGACGGTCAACTACGCCTTCAGCGACGACGCCCGCCTCGGCTCGAGCGTGTTCGCCGTCGATTCCGATCAGGCCATTCGGGACGGCATGCGGGTCTACGACATCCGCGGCGCGGTCAAACCCTTTGCCCGCATCGACGGCCCGGCGTGGTTGCGGCCGCTCAACCTCGAATTCGAGTATGCCCACGAGGACAAGGACGGCCCGTTCGCCGACGGCAACGGCTGGTATGCGGCTGCCAGCTACCGGTTCGCCACCCTGCCCTGGCAGCCGGAACTCACCTACCGGTATGCCAGCTTCGACGAGCACTACGACCCGCTCTTCTACGGCGGCACCGACTGGGGCACCTGGTTTCAGGGCGAGATCGTCGGCGAATACGCGCTGAGCAACAACAACCTCAACACCCACATGCTGCGCCTGAAGCTGCTGCCGGTCGAGTCGCTGACCGTCAATCTCATCTACTTCACCTTCATCTTCCATACACCCGAGGCGTACGGGGTCGAAAGCGACACCTTCGGCAACGAGTGGAACCTGATCTTCGACTGGGCAGCCACCGATCATCTCAATCTCAGCCTGGTCGGGGCCTACGCGACCCCGGACGACGGCGCCGAGCAGTTTCTTGGCGGCAACAAGGACTGGACTTCGCTGATGCTCTACGGCTGTCTCAGGTTCTGATCCGGTTCATCCGATCCGGACGAGTAGCAGCTTGATTTCTTCACCAACGCACGGAGGACGCCCATGCATGTTCTCGCCATCAACGGCAGCCCGAGGAAGACCTGGAACACCGCCACCCTGTTGACCAAGGCCCTGGAAGGCGCAGCCACCCGGGGGGCGACAACCGAATTGCTGCATCTCTACGATCTGGACTACAAGGGCTGTACCAGCTGCTTTGCCTGCAAGCTGATCGACGGGCCGAGCAACGGCCGCTGCGCCATGCAGGACGGGCTGACTCCGGTGCTGCACGGCATCGAGGCCCGGGTCGACGTCCTCATCCTGGGTTCGCCGATCTATTTCGGCTGCATGAGCGGCGCCATGCGCTCCTTCCTGGAACGGCTGCTGTTCGCGCCGCTGGTCTACAGCCAGCCGCCCCGGTCGATCTTTCCGAAAA
>JAUWAH010000346.1 GCA_030602145.1 Desulfobulbus sp. | reverse complement strand
GGGAGACCAGCAGGCAGAGGAGGAAGCTGGCCTGGTAGTTCCCCGGGAGAAACAGGTGGCAGGCCACCCGGCCGACGGCCGTGTAGAGCAAGCTGGTCAACCCCTGGATGGGCATCAGCTTGACCCCGGCCAGGCCGCCCTCATAGACCGCCTTCTTGGTAGGGGCGGTGAAGACCACGGCCACGGGGGCGAGCAGGCGAGCGGTCAGACGGCCGCAGCGATCAAGGGGTTTGCCGTAGCAGCAACCGAAGCTCAGGCAGGCCAGTCGGCCCAGACCCTCGCCGACGATATAGCCGATGGCGAGCGCGGCCAGGATCACCTGGAGGTTGAGCGGGGGGATGCCGGCCAGCAGGCAGCCGCCGTTGACCAGGAGGATCAGCACCGGCGTGGCCGCCAGGCCGCAGAAGAAGGCGCCGCCGATGGTGAAGGTGTGCAGTTTCTTTTCCACCAGGCGGGCCACCCATCGGGAGGCAGGAACGCACAGGCCGACGATCAGCAGCAGCAGGGCGATCAGGGCGGGCATCGCCTGGCCGGCGGCCCGGGTCAGGATGAGGACCAAGCCGATGCCGATCACGGCGGCGCTGGCCAGCAGCAGGCCGTACCAGGTGAAGTTGATGCCCTGCCAGCGGTGGTCATCGCACCGGCAGATCGGCACGGAGGCCAGTATTTGAAAGCGCTCCTCGGGCAGGTAGCGCCAGCCGAGCAGGATGGCCGGGAAGAACAGGGCCGCGGCGATGAGCAGAAAGAGTCCTGTGGTCATGGTGTGTGAGCGGCAAAGCCCGGTAAGGGCGGAGTCTGGGGTTGAGGTGTCATGGCCGAAGGAGGTGAGCGGTCGTGGCTTGGTCCCGCTGTTTCCCGGCGATGGTGGAACGCACCCGGACATCGGTCTCCACCAGCGGCTGACCGAGCCCGGCGGAAAACCGGCTGCGCACGTCCCTGCGGCAGAGGTTGCGGGCGAGATCGTCGCAGAAGGTCACCGCCTCCCGCTGAAAAAGGAGGATGTCGGTGGAACTGCCGGGCCGGTAGAGGCTCTTGGGGCAGCCCTTGGCCAACCGCATCCCCTTGACGATCGGTCGGGGATCGTCATAGCCGCTGGTCGAGTAGCACTGGACAATGTCGCCGATCATCAGGGCCACCACCTCGATCATCGCCACCAGGCCGATATGGGTGCCGCCCTCGACATCTGTGTCGATGATGGTCACCACCCGCCGGTTCTTGGCGTGGAGCGAGGCCAGGGCGATCTGGGCCCGTGGGTTGCACGAGTGATAGCGGCCGTCGATCTCGTAGAAGTCGATCACCTCGCCGCTCACCGGCATGTGGTTGTAGTGGTACTTGTCCGGAGTGAGGCGGAAGACGGCGAAGTCGCCACCGGCAAAGAACGGGTGCCAGGGCAGGTCCTCGCCGAGCAGCTCCGGCACCGAGAAGAACTTCTCCTTGACGAACAGCGACGGCATCTCCGCCAGCGAGCCGATCAGCACCTTGGCGTCGGCCGGCGAGACCACCACCTCGGGGTCCGGATCCATGGGCCGGCACTCCCAGTAGCGGATGGTGCGTTCGAACACCTGGCGGGGGGTGGTGAAGCTGTGGTGCGGGGCCAGACATTCCCGCCAGTCCACGCCCATCCGGGTCAGCAGGGCCCGGCCGCGACGGCTCGCCACCGGCAGGTTGAGGTCGAAGTGGAGAAAGCCGAGCAGGCCGGACACCCGCTCCGAGGTCAGGGCCCGGAACAGGGCCGGGGCCTGCTCGCGGACCCGGTTGTACAGCAGATCGATGAACCGGTCGGCGATGAGATGCTCGCTGGCAATTTCGCCGGTCTCGCGGACGATATACTGGTGGTACATGCACGCTCCCCCTATGCGTTGGTGGTCTCTTGCCGGTGCAGGTGGACGATGAGCAGGGTGATGAGGATCAGGGCCAGAATTTCCTGGCCGGAAGATTCCCCGCTGAGCACCCTGGGGCCGGTTTCGCGGATGAACAGGGCTGCCGAACCGCTGCCGAGTACCTGTTTTTTAAGCATGGCAACGGTCGGATCACCGCAGTCGTCGAGGCGAAGGCCGTCGTCGATCAGGGTGTCCAGGCCGTTTTTCAGGTGCAGGCGGCACAGGCCGGTGCGGTAATAGGTTTCCGCCGCCCGGTTGAACTCCGCCGCCGGGATGCGCATGGGATTCGGTCCCCGGCTGTGGCGGGCGAGGATGGCGCCGGTGAGCCGGGTTGCGGCCGAGGGGGTTTCGCCGGTCAGCATGGCCTGGAGGGTGGCGAGGAGGGTGCTGGTTTCCCGACCGGTGTCCATGGACTCGGCTTCCTGGCGGATCAGATCCAGGCAGGCTTGGCGGTAAGCGTCCACTTCGATGCGCACAAAGCCCCGGTAGCGGCGGCTGGGTCGCTTGCGCTCCACCCGGGCGACAATCCGGCGCAGCATCTGGTTGGTGGTGTCGGCGCGGACAAAGACCGTGGGCAGGCCGATGGCGGCGGCGAAAAAGATCTGCCGCCGCTCGCTTTCGGTCAGGGGATCGTCGGGGATGTCGGTGTGCCGGACGGTGCCGTCGATCACCCAGCGGTAGGCCAGGTGGGTGACCAGGGTCTGCATATCCACCGCCAGGGCAAAGGTGGGGCCGAGATCGGGAAAGAGCGAGTAATGGCGCCCCTCGAAGCCGGAAAAACCGTAGGCGGCCAGTCCTCGCATCCGGTAGGGCAGGTAGATGTTCATGCGGCTGTCGAAGACCCCCAACTCGGTCAGGACCTGCTTGAGCCGCTCCTGGTTGCCGATGGTTCCGTCCAGGGCCGGATGCTGCTCGACGCTGTGCAGGGCCACCAGGTAGTCGAGCAGGCGGACATCGGGCAGATAGTCGCCGCGCAGCCGCAGCAGGCCGCTGGTCAGCCGGTCGAACCATAATGGGCCCACAGGAGTGAAGCTGTGGCCGCAGAACCGCAGATCCGCCTTCTTCTTCCACCGTCGCCAGAGCATGCGCAGGTGGCTGGGGTCGAGTTCATGGGGCAGGTAGCCCATCACCTTTTCCGGATGAAAATCGCTGAAGGCCAGCCGGTGGGGGGCCGCCGAGCAGGTGGTGACGAACAGGGGCAGGAAGTGCTCGACGATCTTGATCACCAGGTCGCCGAAGTATTTTTCGCAGGCCGAGCCTTCCGGCTCGGCAAAGCAGCGGCTGAGCATCCGGCTGCCCAGGGTGATGTGGGTGCCGTTGTTGGCCAGCGAGGTGGAACTGGTGGTGGGCAGGACCACCAGGTTGTTGACGATGATGCCCGCCTCCTTGAGCTTGGCAATGGTGTTGAGCTGGCTGCGTGACAGGGTCCGGTGACAGAGTCCCATGTACTCCTTCTTGTCCTCGCCCCGCTGCCAGCCGGATAGGCAGGGGTTGACGAACAGCTCCCGGTAGAACTGATCGGTGATCAGGTCGTTGAGCCGTTTCTGCCGGGCCGGCGGATTGGGGGCCAGGTACATCCGACAGGTCTGGCCGTGTTCCTTGAGGCGAAAAGTGCGGTTGGCGTAGGCGATGAGCAGATGGAGGAAGAAGAAGCGACGGCTGGTTTCGGCGGCGGTGGCGCGGCCGGGCAGGTTATGGTCATCACCGCTGCTCAGTGAGAAGCTGATCACCTCGGGCGAGCAGTTGTCGCTGATCAGGTGGGTCATCAATTGCTCGCCGGTTTGCCGGAACAGGGGCGCCCGGTCGGGATCGCCCACGGCCTCGGCCAGGGCCAGCTTGAGCAGGTAGCTGACCGGCACCCGCAGCCAGGGCTCGCCTTGG
>JAUWAH010000062.1 GCA_030602145.1 Desulfobulbus sp. | reverse complement strand
GCACCACACCCATGGCTCTCAAACCAGGACAATCCACGCTGGACACGAATAAAAGTGCAATGAAAAGGACGGTCAAGGACCAGTCGGGCGCCGGCAAGCTAAGGATCGGCGAACTGCTGAGCAAGGCCGGCTACATCACCTTGACGCAGTTCGAGGAAGCCAAGGTCGCCCAGAAGAAAACCGGCCAGCGGCTGGGACGGATCCTTCTGGAAAGCGGTGTGATCGAACGGGACACCATCGCCAACTTCCTCAGCCGCATGCACAACTATACCCTGGTTGTCATCGACAAGGAACCGCCCAGCAAGGAAGCCTTGCAACTCCTTCCCTACGAAACCGCCAAGGAGTTCATGGCCTTCCCCCTGAGGCTTGCCGGCGACACCCTGCAAGTAACCATGGCGGAGCCGACGGATACCCTGGAGGTCGAACAACTGCAGGACACGGTCAAAAAAAACCTGCACGTCTGCGTCTCCACCGCCAAGGACATCATTGATGCCTATAAAAAATACTATCATATCAATGATGAGGAATATCAGTCCTTCTTCAAGTTCGAGCCGGAAAGCGAAGAGCTGACGGTCACCCAGGTCGACGACTTCGGTGCGCTGGTTTCCGATGCCGCCGAAGATTTTGAAATCGAAAGCGGCGGCGGCGAGGACAGCAGCTACGAGCAGTTTTCCGCCTCGGATGCACCGATCATCAAGCTGGTCAACGGCATCCTGGTCAAGGCGGTGCAGGAAGGGGTCAGCGACATCCACATCGAACCGTTCGAGAAAACCATGCAGGTCCGCTACCGCAAGGACGGCTCCCTGTTCAAGTCGATGAACCTGCCCCTGACCATCAAGAACGCCATGGCCGCCCGCATGAAGATCCTGGCCGGCCTCAACATCACCGAACGAAGGGTCCCCCAGGACGGCCGCATCAAAATCCGCCTGGGCCGCAACCGGGCGGTCGACTTTCGCGTCTCCACCCTCCCCCTGCTCTATGGGGAGGGTATTGTCTTGCGTATCCTGGACAAGGATTCCCTCAACGTCGACCTGACCAAGCTCGGTTTTACCGAGGACACCTTTGCCGCCCTCCGACGATGCTTAAACCGGCCTCAGGGTCTTCTTCTGGTGACAGGCCCCACCGGCTCAGGCAAGACCGTCACCCTTTACTCGGCGCTCAACTCGCTCAACACCGAGGACATCAAGATCCTGACCGCGGAGGACCCGGTCGAATTCAACTTCAAGGGCATCAACCAGGTCAACGTCAACGCCGAGGTCGGCATGACCTTCGCCGCGGCCCTTAAGGCCTTTCTCCGCCAGGATCCCGACATCATCATGGTCGGCGAGATCCGGGACATCGAAACCGCCGAGATCGCCATGAAGGCCGCCATGACCGGTCACCTGGTCTTCTCGACCCTGCATACCAACGATTCTCCGGCCACCGTGAGCCGTATGGTGGACATCGGCATTCCATCATACATCCTGGCCTCGTCGCTCACCATGGTGCTGTCGCAAAGGCTGGCCAGACGGCTGTGCGCCAAATGCAAGGTTCCGGCGGAATATGACAAACAAAAACTCATGGCCGCCGGGTTCAAGGAAAGCGAATTGAACGAGCTGCGCCTCTTCAAGGCCAAGGGCTGCCCGGACTGCAACGGCCTGGGCTATCGCGGCCGGGTCGGCTTTTTCGAACTGATGGAGGTGACCGAAGCGGTGGCCGAAGCCATCCAGGCCGAAGTCTCCGAGGAACAGTTGCGCAAGGTGGCCATCCAGGAGGGCATGTACACCCTGCGCGAAGCCGGTCTGCAGAAAGCCCGCGAAGGTATCACCAGTTTGGAGGAAGTCCTCCGGCGGACGGTGGCCCATGAAGACAGCCTACCGGCCTACCTCGTCAATCCGGATGTGGAAGAGTACGAGGATGGGGATGTGGTCATTCAGGAGGGCAACAAAGACAAGGATTTTTTCAAGCTGATCAGGGGCAAGGTGGCGGTGCTCCGCTCCGGCAAGAAAATTGCCGAGATCACCGAGCCGGGGGAGTATTTCGGTGAGATGGCCGCCATCCTGGAGGAACCGCGCTCTGCCTCGATCATCTCGGTGGGCCGATGCACAGTCAAGCGGTACCCGGGCGACAAGCTGGCGGAACTGATCGAGAAATATCCCGAAGTCTCCAAGCACCTTTTCCGCACCCTGGTGGAACGGCTGCACAAAACCGATCGCATCGTGGTTCAGTTGGCCAGTGCCACCAAAGCCCGGCCGCCCCAGGTGGTCCGCCAGGCATGAACAGGGTTTCCGCGTACATCATCGCCTACAACGAGGCCGAGAAAATCCGCGACGCCATCCACTCGGTGCTCTGGGCCGACGAAATCGTGGTGGCCGATTCCTTCAGCACGGATGCCACTGCCACCTTGGCGGAGGAACTCGGGGCGCGGGTTGTGCAGATCCCCTTTCAGGGGTTTGGCGATCTGCGCAACCGGGCCATGGCCGCCTGCAGCCACGACTGGATCTTTTCCCTCGATGCCGACGAGCGGTGCACGCCCGAAGCCCGGGATGAAATGCTCGCCTGCCTGGCCGATCCCCGGGCCGACGCCTATTACATTCCCCGCCGCAATTTTTTCATGGGCCGGTGGATCCGGTATTCCGGTTTCTATCCTGACTACCGACAACCGCAATTGTTCAAAAAGGGCACGCTTGTCTTCAAGGAGGACGATCCGGTCCACGAGGCGTTCACCGTGGTCAGCGAGCGGCCGGTGGCCTACCTGCGCAACGCCATCTGGCAATTTCCCTTCAAGAACCTCGAAGAGGTGGTCCACAAGGCCAACAGGTACTCTTCCCTGGGGGCATGCAAGCTGCACCAGGACGGACGCAGGGGAACCCTGTGGACGGCCCTGTTCCACGGCATCTGGTCCTTTGCGCACATGTACTTCCTCAAGCGGGGCATCCTCGACGGTTGGCCGGGGTTTGTGATTGCCCTGGGCAATTTCGAAGGCACGTTCTACAAATACGCCAAGCTCACCGAGTTGCAGGCCCGCTGGCAACCCCCCCCCTCGCCGCCATTGCGCCGGACCGCCGATCACTCATCGTCGTGATCGAGTCCCCTGTCGCACCTTACCAGCCGTCCCTCGACAGTCGAGTGCAACAACCCATCATTGAGGGACAATCGGCTTCGATCGTTCATGGGATGATGCAAGTGGTAGCCGAGGGCACGAAACCGAAGATTGTGCCGCTTGAGGCCGCTGTTGAGCAATCTGGCCACAAACTCGGAATCTTCCCTTCCCCAGCCGACGAACTCCTCGTTGAAGCCGTTGACCCGAATGGCATCCTCCCTCCAAAAGGCAAAGTTGCATAACCGGATGCCGCCCAACTTCGTGCTCTGCCTCGACAGTAGGCGCGACAACCAGACCGAGCGGAGGCAATTCTTCTTGTTGCCTATCCCGAGGGCGGCAAAGGGAAGGCGCAGCCGGCCGGTGGTGAGGACCTCCGTGGTCAAGGCCGCACCCAGCAAGGCGCGGGGGCCCTGGACGAACCGGCCCCTCCGGGCGACGGCCAGATGATCGGCAACAAACCGGCGATCCAGGACCATATCTCCATCGATCAACAGAATATAGTCTCCGCAGGCTTTGCGGATCGCCCTGTTTCGACTTTTCGCCAAACGATAGCCCTTGTCTTCCTGCCAGGAATGGAGCATCGGCACAGGCGCTTCTGCGCCGAGACGGGCAACGAGGTCCGCCGTGTCCGACCGGGATCCGTCATCGGCCACCACAATCTCCATGGGCAGCACGGTCTGGCGAAGGGCGCTGGCCAGCACGACCGCCAATGCCTCCTTCCAGTTGTATGTGGTGATGATCAGACTGACTCGCATATCCCCCTCAACCCGTCATTGCCCCTGCAAAAGTCCCATCGTGGCCGCAAAAACACGCTCCATCTCGATACCGTGCATGCAGCGAAGTTCGGCGCAGGTTCGCTTGCGGCAACATAGACAGTCAAGCCCGTCCGCCCGGACCACCACGTGGGCCACCCCATAAGGGCCGACCCGTTCCGGGTGGGTGGGACCGAACAGGGCCACCACCGGCGTGCCGATCATGGCAGCCATGTGCATGGGGCCGGTATCCAGGCCGACATACACCGACGCCCGCTGCATCAACGCCACCGATTCGGTCAAGCTCAGGCGTCCGGCAGCCACCACGGCGGGTCTCGTCATTGCTTTGGCGATTTCACCGATATAGGACACATCGTCCCTGCTGCCCCCGAAGACCGGTCGGAGCCCCGCGGCCAGGAACCGGTCGCAAAGCGCACCCCAGCGTGGCACCAGCCAGTGCTTCGATTGCCAGCGTGCGGTCGGATTCACATAAATGAGACGCTCATCTGTTCCGATGCCCGAGTTGGCGAGGAACTGCTCCACCCCGTCCCGATCCTCGGGAGACGAGCAGAGATGGAAATCCTCTTCCGCGACCTCGCAGTCGAACAAAGCGCAAAAAAGCAGGTTCTTGTCGATGGCATGGACGCAGCCGGACGCATTGGCCACCAGTCGGTGCTGGAACCAGGTGTTGCCTTCCTTGGCATCAGCAAAACCGATGCGAACGCCGCCCGGATTGGCCAGGGCCAAGAAACCGCTGCGCAAGGAGGCATGCAGATCGAGGACGACATCGTAAGGCGCCTGACGAAACTGGCGCCGCAGTCGATACAGAGTCTTCACAGTGGCGGCAAAGGCGCGCCCATAGGCCCATCGATCTGCCAGGGGATCGCTGGTCGAAGGAATGTGGATAGGATGAACCTCGTCCACAGCCCCATCCCGATCAAGCAAAGCGGCAAAGCCCCGTTCGACCACCCAGCCGATGCGAACGGTGGAAAACTTTCTCTTCAAGGCATGGACCAGGGGGAGAGTGTGAATCACGTCGCCCAGGGAACTTTGCTTGACAAGCAGAAGACGCTTTCCGCTCAGATCAACGACGGACTTCACCGGAGATCTCCTGCGATGGCGCCACGATCATGGAGAAACTGTTCGACATGACTGGCTATCCGGTCTGCCGCCTGCCCGTCCCCATAAACGGTGCATACCCTGCTCATGCTTGCATACAAGCCCCGATCGGTCAACAGCCCCGAAACTGCGGCGACGATCCGCTGTTCGTCGCTGCCGGCCAGGACGACTGTGCCGGCCTGGACCGCTTCAAACCGTTCGGTGGTGTTGCGCATGACGACCACCGGTTTGCCCAGCGTCGGCGCCTCCTCCTGAATGCCGCCGGAATCGGTGAGCACCAGGTGACAGCGCCGCAACAAGTCAACGAAGGTCACATAATCGACCGGGTCGATGAGAAACAGGTTCTCTTTGGCCGCCGTGGCTAAAATTGTCTCGACCGGCCGACGCACATGGGGATTGAGATGAACCGGATAGAGAAAGGCCACCTCGGGGTGGACATGGGCCAGGCGGACGATGGCCCGGCATATACTCTCAAAACCCGGGCCGAAATTCTCCCGACGATGCCCGGTGATCAGCACCAGTTTGTCAAAGTGGTCCAGCAGGGCAAACCGTGCCCGCAAAGCGGCCTTCAAGGCCGGATCTCCCTCGATCCGCCCGATGGTGGAGTGCAGCGCGTCGATCACCGTGTTGCCGGTCACCTTGATCGCCCGATCGGCCACTCCTTCGCGCAGGAGGTTGGCCCTGGCCTGTTCGGTCGGAGCGAAATGCAGATCAGCGAGAATCCCGGTCAGGCGGCGGTTCATCTCCTCCGGAAAGGGTTGTCTCGTGTCACCGGTCCGCAACCCCGCTTCGACATGACCGATCGGAATGGAGGCATAGAAACCGGCCAGGGCAGCAGCCATACTTGAGGTGGTGTCGCCCTGAACAAGGAGCAGAGCAGGTTTCCAGCGCTCGAAAACAGGGTGCATCTTGAGCAGCAAACCCGCCGTCAGGGAGGCGAGATCCTGGTTCTTTCCCATGACCTGAAGATCATCGTCGGCGGTCAGGGAAAATATGGCCATCATCTGATCGAGCATTTCCCGGTGCTGTCCGGTGACGCAGATCTTCACCTCCAGGGCTGGGCGATTGCGCAACGCCGCGATCACCGGGGCCATCTTGATGGCCTCGGGCCGAGTCCCGATGATTGTCAGTACCACGGGCCGATTCATTGATATTGCCATGTTCGCTCGCCGGATGGAAGGTGATGAACATGCAAAGACCGATCGCCCCGGTTCTCAGCGCGGACAAGGTCGGAAATCCTTGGAATGGGGTTTCTCATCTTCATAAGGCGACAGGTTGTGCTTCGGGCGTTCAAGCAGACCTTCCTGGTTTATGCAGTCGTGTTGGGTGCAGCCGAGGTGTCATGCCGATTCGTGTCCCGATCCGCACAGGCAAGGATTTGGCGGACCGCCCGCTCGGTGGTGTACATCTCAACTCCGTCCTCCGCCCGTCGAAAGGACGCACCCTCAAATTCGTTCAGGATCTCCCCGAGGACCCGCCTGACATCGTCGGGATCATCGGCTTTGGCCACGTAATGCGCTTGCGCCCTGAGCATATCGGTCAACTCATCGTTGTGATGCACCAACCCGCAGATCGGCCGGCCGCTGAACAGATATTCATATACCTTGGAGGGAATCGATTCCGTCGAGGTAAAGCTGGTGTCCTGGATCAGCAGCAAACAGTCGGCCTCCTCCATGGCACGCAGGGCCGCTTGCCTGTCGATCATGCCGTGAAAACTCACCTGGGACTCCAGGTGCAACCTGCGCATCGACCGTTTTGATGCATCGTCTAACGAGCCGAACAAGTCGAGCCGGACCTTTTGTGCCCTCGACGGATCCTCCTGGCGCAATCGATCAAGCGCCTCGAAAAAAACCAGGAGATTGCGGTTTCCGGCCAGGGAGCCGAAATGGGCGAAACGGCACCAGTCTCGCTTCACATAGGCTTGTCCGCCTTGCCGCACGATCGCCCCCGGATAGATGACAACTCCCGGGAAATCGAAGCCAACCCGCGTTCGGGCGTGGCGAAGCGCCTGGAGGGTCAGGAACACAAAGGCATGACTTTCACGGGCGATCCGCTCTTCCAGCCAGCGGTAGAGGCGGAAAGCGCGCAGACTGCGGGACCACTCCCGATCATGCACCAACGGATCCTGCGTTTCCGCGATCCACTTCGTCTTCGACCATCGATGCAGCATCAGGGCTGCCACATGCGCCGAGGCGGAACCGCCAGTGGAGTACAGAACCTCGGGGTGGAAGCGGCGCTGGAGGAAAAAACCCCGGACCGTGGCACCGGCAAACCACGACCACTCGCTCTCCAGGTTGATCACGATCTTCTCAAGCAGGTAGAAGGGATACAGGGGCAGGAGAAGAACTGTTTCCACCAGCTTAAACAGCCAGCGACGACGGATGCGGCCACGGAGAAAATGACGCACCTCGAAACGGATGCCCGAAGGGGCGATGGACCAGGCCCGGAAATGCAGTCGCCCCGGATATCGGCGGCCCACCGGTCCACTGAGCAGAATCGGGGTGATGCCGGCCTGCTCGAAATACGGCAACCGGTCATCGATGTGCTGTGAGCACGCCGAACCGGGCACGTGGGCCCGGTAGGAGAGGATCAGCCAGTACCGTCGGGTCGGGTTCGGCGGAAGCACTGCCGAGGGGTCCGGTGGCCCGTTTTTATACAAGACCGCGCCGAGCAGGACGAACAGAAAGGCCGAGCCATGCGAAACCAGGTAGGAATCGGTCAGCATGATGGTCAGGAAAAAGACCGGGAAGGCCAGTCTCAATCGGTGCCAGCCGTCGCTTGACCGGCGCGCCATGGCTATCTGGACGACGAAGATCCCCAGCAATCCGGTCAGGCCCAAGATTCCCAGGCGGGCGGTGGTCCACAGGTACTGATTATGCGGATTGTCGGTTGCGGGAACGTGGGGTGAACGGGCTTGGTTGATGGCGGCGTAGGCACCGACAAAATCACCGGTGCCGACGCCCAGCCAGGGCGATTGCCGGATCATCTCCCAGGTGTTCATCCACCAGGACAGACGAAGTCCCACCGAGGTGACCGGATTGACCTCGATGCCGGCAATGTCCTGGCGAATTTCATTCATCCGCGTTTGAAACACCGGGCTGACCGAATAGGCCGCCACGAAGATGAGCACCGAGCCGATCAGGGTCAGAACAAAGGTTCGCCATCGATGGGTCGGAAAATATTGGAGCACCAGAAGACCGACCAGCACAAAAAAGACCAACTGCCCCGCACGGCCCAGGGTGACAAAGACCGTGCACCCGAGCAGCACGGCCAGAATCGACAGCAGCAGCCGCCAACCGGTCCCGATCGATGACCACAAAACGGCATGCACCACCAGATAGACCGCCAGGGCCAGCATCGGCGTGTAGATGATCTGATTATGGAGAAAGGGCAGCGGCTGGCCGGAATCCATTCCATAGAAGGGCAGCAGATGCCACCGGTCGAGCCAGATGGCCACCATGACCAACGACACACCGGCAACGAATGCCGCGCAATAGCGGGAGCGCCACTCATGGCGAACCGCAGTCAACAGAACCGGCAAGACCGCTATTTTCCAGTGTTTCTTCAGGACCGCCAAGCCGGCGGCCACATCGTCGCTCCACATCAGGCCGATGGCCAGTATGGCCAGATACCCATACACCGCCAGGCAGAGAGGATTGTTCCTTGCCTGCCGCCATGTTTCCCGTAATTGCCCCTCCACCAGCCAGCAGGCCACAATGAGCACCATGAGCACGGTGATGACCGAGGTCGACAGGGGCAGACACAAGGCAAGGAGCAATGCCAGCCAGGGGGGCAGGCTGCCTATGGTGGCACGCAGGTTCGTCATCGGGTTTGGTCGGCCGCCTCGCCGGCAAACTGCAACTGGCAGAGCGTGCTGTACTCGCCGCCGAGGGCGAGCAGATCGCCATGGCTGCCCTCTTCGACCACCCGCCCCTCCTTGAGGACCAGGATCCGGTCGGCATTCTGAATGGTCGACAGCCGATGAGCAATGACGATGGTGGTTCGGTTGCGCATCAGGTTGTCGAGGGCCCGCTGTACTTCC
>JAUWAH010000267.1 GCA_030602145.1 Desulfobulbus sp. | reverse complement strand
CTCGATCTGGAGCGCCGGATGGTGTGTGACGGTAAAAAAAACGCGTATAATTGAACAGAATCCGCTACCATGCATCCAGCCCGGCCCGAACGCAATCCGCCGCCGACCAGGCCGGTGCGCTGCCGCCCCTGCCCTTGCGGTGCGGCTGCTTCAAGGATCATTTCCATTCAGGGAGGAAGGACGATGGTGGATATTATCATTGGCTCGATCGAACCCCTTGGCCCGCCGGCCAGCAAACCCGGACCAGGCGGTGCGCTCATCGAGGCGGAACTGCTCCATGTCCGCGATCCGCGGCAGCGCATCGTGGGGCCGCTGGGACGGGAGCGGCGCAAACAACCACGCCAGGACCCCTACAACGGCAAGGTCCTCACCCTGCTCATCCCCGACAGCACCACCCTGCCCAAGGATCTGGATATCAAGAAGTACAAGGTCCTGATCCGCTTCATGAGGAAATAATCACCGACTTCTGGCGCCAAACCCGGCGACTCAGGCCGGACCGATCACCGCCTCCACGCAGACCCGGTGCACGGCGGGGCCACAGTGGCCGCAGGGGACCACGCCCAGTTCCTCCATCCGCAGGCCCTGTGCGCGACAAGCGGCCTCGACCGCAGCCCGGGCGTCCCGGTGGCACCCCTTGGCCTGCATGGCGTAGAAATGGAGAATGCCTCCGGGTTTGAGGGCGGTCAGTCCGCAGGGGAGGAGGGATTCGCCGCCGTGGGGGAGCACGATCAGCATCCGGTCGAACCCCGGTGCAAGCGTGGCCAGCACACGGGCCCCATCGCCCCCATGCAGCCGCACGCCGCGAAGTGTCCGGTTGGCCCGCAGGTTCATCAGGGCGAAGTCATGGGCCACCGGATTCTTTTCGATACCGATCACTTCGGCTGCCCGGCTGTGACGGGCGATAACCAGCGGAAAGGGGCCGATCCCTGAGCAGAGCACGCAGACCCGCTCACCGGGTTCGACCAAAGCGGCTATCCGGGCCCGTTCATGGGCCGAGCGCACCGAGTAATAGACCAGGGCCAGGTCGAGATGGAGAAGGACGCCGTTTTCCCGATGCACCGTCCGCAAACGCTGCTCCCCGGCTATGACGGCAAGCGGCAGGATGCGATACTCGCCGCCATGCTCCCCGTCCCGTTTGGCCACCACCTTTAGGTGGGGATGGTGGGCCAGGAGCAGCTCACCGATTTCCCTTTCGAAGGGCGCTGCCTCCGGGGTCATCCCGATCACGGCGATATCACCCACCCGGTCGAAGCCGCCCGGCAACCGCACCGGATCAACCCGGGGAAAGTGGCGGGCAAGAAGTGTTCTCAGTTGCATGGCGGCTGGCCTGGGCGTGGACATGTCTGTCTTGGTGGCCGAACTGAACGGCTGTGTTTGTTGTGCATGGGATTCCAGTGCAGCAAGAAGGCGATCGAAAGCGGGGTGCTCCGGTCCCGGTCCCGGTTTTCCGTGGGTGGAACGAGGCAGAACTGTACCAAAAGAGCGCAGCCGGGGGAAAGGGGGAAAAATTGGAGGCAGGCATGCCAACATGGGCCTTTCGCTTTGACAAAACACATGGACATACGATGCAAAACCGGTATGTTAACAAGCCAGGAGCACGCTTGCCATGGGTTACGTGCTGAGGTATTCCACATGCGTTCCAAGGAGGTCCTTCGATGAATATCCTGTTGCATCGTCCTGATCAATCGTCCAGACCGGGGATCATCGATCTCTGCCGGTCTGCGGCCGTTGCCATGACTCTCGTCTTGCTGCTGGCCTCGGTTGCCGGCGCCGACGAGAATGCCTGTGCCTATTTGGCAAAAAGCGAGGTGGCCTCAGTACTGGGAGTGGCCGTTTCCGACGGCGAGGCGCAGCCTGCCAACCCGATGGGGCAAAGTGTTTGCTTCTTTCCGGTGGCCGATAAACTGCCGATGCGCTTTGCCCAACTGCAGATGGTCCGCGACCAATGGGCTGCCCGCGCCTCCAGCCGGTGGACCGCTGCAACCCTTTTCGCCAACAACATGGGCTTTCTCGACAACCTCCAGGAGGTGACGGGATTGGGGGAAAAGGCCTATTGGGCCGGCTCGGGCATGAAGATGGGGGCCGGCCTCCATGTGCTCTCCCGGGATGCCTTCTTCACCGTTCAGGTCGCCATCGGCAGTGACGATGACAATCTGGCCAAGGCCAGGGAGCTGGCGGCCATCGTCCTGAACAAAGTTAAATAACGGTCGGGACCCCTCCGTCCCTCGTCCTCCATTCTTGGCGACCGGCCCCATCGATTGGACCCGATTGTGCCCCAGCCATGCCCATTCAAGGAGCGCAAGTGAACAACACCAAGAAAGGGATTGTGCTGGCGGCAATCCTTATCCACTTTACTGTGGGAACACCCGTCCTTGCCCGGGAGGCCTCCCCGCTTCCCCGCATCGTTGCCCAGACGCTGGAGGAGGATTATCAACAACAGGTTCCCAATGGTCTTCCGGGCTCGTGCACGATCAACATCACCCTGCCCCAACTGCCCCCCCCCTTGCCCGCCAACGGGGACCGGTTCAACGCGATGGTCCGCGCCCTGTTGGACAAGAGGACAGCCACATGCAAAGCCGAGGCGGACGACCCATCCCGGCGAGGTTTGGCGGCTGGCGTTGAAGGTGACTACGAAGTGATGGCGCTCACGGCAGAACTGGCGAGCGTGCGGATCACTCTTGAAATCATTCATGCCGGGGCCGCACACCCCTCGACGGAAACGGAAGTGATCAACTTTGCCTTTCAGGAAGGCCGGGAGATCACCCTTGCCGAACTCTTTACCGACGGCACGCCCTTCTTGCCACCGATGGCCGATTACAGCCGTCAGGCGCTTCGACAGCAATTGACCGATCAGGCGGTCGATGGGATCGTCAACGGGACGAAACCCATTGCCGAACACTATTCAAAATGGAATATCACTCCCCAGGGGTTCCTCATCACCTTCGAGGAGTACCAGGTCGCCAGCTACGCCGCCGGACGCCAGGAAGTCACGATCCCCTACGCAGCGTTGAGCGGACTGAACAAGAACTCGAGCCTCCTGTCCCCCTTCCTTCAAGGGTCACGCCGGTTATGAATGGGGCAGGGAACGACCGGGGCAGGGCAACTGCCCCAAAGAGGCCTGTGGATCAGGGAGAGGTTGGTCGGTTGAATGGCTCCGAATGAACGCCGAGAGAAGATTCGTCCAATCCAAGCGTGATGGTCTCATACAAAGTGGATTTCTGCCATTTCGAGGAGCGCAGCGACGAGAAATCTCTCTGTTATTCCGGACAGTTCTCGCTCCGCTCGAAATGACCAAAAAACCGTTTTCCGAATTTTTACCAATCCATCAAGCGTTTCAAACGTAGAGAGAATCACCTATGGAGAACGAGACCAGCCCACGTTTCTGGGAGATCTTTTTTGAGGTTTACGAAGCCCTGCCTCGGCAAGGCCCAGGCAACCGCGCCAGCGCGGCAAGAGCCCTTGGTTTGTGCAGGGACCTGCCCCGCTCGCCCGCGGTTCTTGACCTCGGTTGCGGGGTCGGTGCCCAAACCCTCCACCTGGCGGAGTTCACCTCCGGCTCCATCGTGGCGGTCGACCAGCACTCTCCCTGCATCGAGCGACTCCAGACCGTGCTCGCCGAGCGTGATCTGACCAGCCGGGTTCAAGCCATGGTCGGCGACATGGCCGATCTGGGGCTGCCGTCCGCCAGCTTCGACCTCATCTGGTCCGAGGGAGCATTGTATAACCTCGGCATCGAAAACGCCCTGCGCCTGTGCTTCGGCCTACTCCGGCCGGGCGGCTATCTTGTCTTCACCGATGCCGTCTGGCGGACCGATAATCCACCCGATGAGATCAAGGCAAGCTTCGATCTTGACTATCCGACCATGGGCCGGGTGGACGACGTGATCAACGTTCTCGCACGTTGCGGGTTCGAAATGCTTGACCATTTCACTCTGCCGGACGAGGCCTGGTGGCAGGATTTCTACACCCCCATGGAATCCCGCATCGAGATGTTGCGGGACACCTATGCCGCCGACCCGGAGGCTGTCGCCATTCTCGACCAACTGGCCCTGGAGCCGGTAATGCATCGGGCGCATGCCGACAGCTACGCCTACGAGTTCTTCGTCGCCCGCCGGCCTTTGGCCGCCGCTTCGGCCTAGGGCGATGGGCCAACCTTCCGCACTGGCATGGGCAGCCATTTCGACTACTGAACGGTGAAGAAGAAACCAGCCTACCCTTCTAAAAAATAACCAAAAACCAACAAGAAAGTTGTTTCACTGCACCCAAAAAATTCTTATGATCGACACATAACGACGTTCACCCCGCATCGCCGCCCCCACCAAGCGCACAGGAGGACACCATGACGCGACACATTCTGTATACGCCTTTACTTGTGATCGCTGTTCTGCTCTTCGCCCATCCCCTCTTCGCTCAGCAAGACGCACCTGGATGCAAGGACCACCCACTTCTGACCAGAATGCCGAATTTTTTCATTCAGGACTGCGAGATCAAGGAATTCGACGCCCACACCTTCACCGTGGCCGACGAGGAAGAGGTGACCGTCGAAGGGAAGAAGACCTATCTCTCCC
>JAUWAH010000129.1 GCA_030602145.1 Desulfobulbus sp. | reverse complement strand
CCTTATTCGGGGTCATCCAGAGGGGACGTAGGAAAGCGGTCAAAAGAGAGGCCATCGCCGCAGTCAATGGCCTGAACATCCACTACACCGGCTGGCGACTGGATCAGGGCGATTTTGATGTGCTGGCCCACTCCCTCCATCTCGCTTCCCATCAGGCGACGGGGCAGTACGTTCAGTTCACGGCCAAGGGCTTTCTCAAGGGCATCGGCCGCAGTCACGGCAAGTCCGGCCGGGAATGGCTCAAGGACTCGCTGCGGCGATTGACCGCCTCAGCGGTGGAGATCCGTCTGGCGGTGCAGAGCCATTTTGGTCCGGAAACCTTCGCCTACACCGGCTCGTTGTTGGACGAATTTTACTACACCGAGGAGGACCAGACCTATTTCCTCAAGTTCAACGCCAAACTGTCCACCCTGTTCGATGCCGGATGGACCCAGTTGCAATGGCAGCAGCGGCTCGTCTTGAGAACGGACCTCGCCAAGTGGCTCCATGGTTTCTATGCAAGTCACCGGACGCCCTTCCCGATGAAGGTCAGCACCCTCCAGCAACTCTGCGGCTCGGACTGCGGCAGATTGTCGGATTATCGCAGCAAACTCCGCTTGGCCCTCGACGAACTGGTTAAAGCCGAGATCATTGCCTCCTGGAACATTGACCAGGACGACAAGGTGCATGTCCATAAAACCGACCTCAAAGTACCACAATCTTGATTCAGGGGGTGGGCATAGCGGTCGTAAGGGGTGGGCATAGCGGTCGCAAGGGGTGGGCATAGCGGTCGCAAGGGGTGGGCATAGCGGTCGTAAGGGTGGGCATAGCGGTCGCAGAGGGGTGGGCATAGCGGTCGTAAGGGGGTGGGCATAGCGGTCGTAAAATCGATTGCGCGAATCCTCGGCAACGCCCACAAAAACAGGCCTTCGCGACGGTCACGCAAATTGCCTAATCTTTTTTAATCTTTCTTTAATCATAAAAGAAAAGGGCGAGCCAGCTCAAGAGCCATCATGACAGCACCGAGCGCCATCCACATCACCTCCAGCCAGCTCGCCTGGCTCGCCGCTATGGAATGGGTCCGAGCCCATACCCATGTGATCCGTTGGGAGGCTGCCCCTTTTGTTCCCTACATGGCAGGAGATGACGACGATCTGTTCCAGGAGGCCACCATAGCCGCTTTCAAGGCCCTGATGGAGGTTCAAAACCAAGACCCTCAGCAGTTGATTCCCTATTTTCGGACCATCTTCAGAACGCAATGCCTGAAGATGGCCATTGGGATCCGACCAGCACAGTTCTCCTATGAGTACCTGGTCAGCACTGCTTCTCGGGAAGAGGAGGAATACCTTCCCGAACCACAACCCGAGGAGACCCTGGCAGCCATGCAACGGGTCGAGGGACGCAACCGGGAGATGTGCCAATGGATCCTCCAGCAACCGTTCCCGGTCTCCACTGAGGAGGCAGCTTGCCACTTCAACCTCAGCCGGCGGCAGGTCTGTCGTCTCGTTCAGAGCACCATCGACCACATCATTCAACAACAACGCCAAATGAAGCCAAAGCAACCGACCATCACCGAGTTTTCCCGCAAGTCACCTCTTCCCCGGAAAATCCTCCTGCTTCTCCAGCGTAAGCAGATCATCCAGGATCCGCTGACCCCGGAGAACCAGATCGGCCTCCGTGTTTTGGAACAGGTCTGGGGGGACAGGAATGTGCTTCGGCCGCAGATCTCCCGAATGTCCCGTCTGGCCCGAGAGAAGTTCATCCGAACCGTGGCCTTGAGCAGCAAATGGGAGCGCTATGCCTACTCCCGCTACTTCAACCAGGAGCAGGGAAACCGTCTTTCCCTCCAGCAGGTCATTGAAGAAATCCAGACGACCTTCAGGGTTGAGCTGACCCAACATCAGATCAGCCGGATCCGCACTATTCGCTCCAAGGCCAAGGTCGCCAATTACCGGTCCATTAAGAAAAAGGCCCGGGAGATTTCTTACATCGCGCAAACTAAGATGTAAGAAACAACGTTTATTGATGATGACAAAACCGACCCCAACGGCCCGAAAAAGAGACAACGAGAAAACCATGAACGCCCACCTGATTCCCCTCCTGATCCTCATCCTGCTCCTGAGCGTCTCGCCGCTCATGGCCCGGGAGATTCGTCAGGAACGCTTCTCCCTGCTGAGCGAGACCGTGCGCTTGGCGGACCGGGAGACCTTTGTCCTCACCGGCACTCCCAACCACCGCCAGCCAGCCTGCGAGGAAAGGACCGTAAAGGCCACGGATGGTTGTGAGCTTCCGGTGGTGCATTTCCACCTCGGCAGCGCCGAGTTGTCCCAGACCGAGCAAGACTCGCTACTGGCAGCCCTGGCCCAATGCATCATCGCTCCGGAGGCGGGATTGAGCGTCATCGGCCACACCTGTTCGCTGGGATCGGAAGACCGCAACCGCATCCTGTCCCAACAACGGGCGGAGAGGGTGACAGCGGTTCTACGGGCCCATGGCTATACCGTCTCCGAAGTAGCGGCCGTGGGCTCGCAGCAACCCCTACCCGGCAACGAACACCTGGCCAACAACCGGCGAGTGGAACTCGCCCTTATTCAGCCATAACCTGCCAGAACGGCAGACATTGCAAACACTCTTTGAAGGAGACTGAGATGAACCGAACACACCGCTTCCGTAAACATTTGCACATGGCAACCTGGATGGCCGCCGTACTGCTTTCCCTGCTCCAGGCGGGCAACGCTTTGGCCATGACCGTGCCGGCGACCGGCTCCTTTGCCTATGACCTCTACGACATTGGCGTCAACCAGATCCTGCTGGGCCCGGTGGGCTTCACCGGCGGGGTGGCCTGCATGTGCGTGGCCGCCATCCTGGCCATCCGGCAGATGATCCTGCCGGCGGCCGGTGTGGTTTTGGGCGGAGCCTTTCTGCTCCGGGCCAACACCGTGGTTGAGACCATCGGCGCCTTGATCTGTTGAGGGGAACATGGCTGGCTCATCCCGCAAATTTCCCCAGTATCTGTCCCGACCCTTCCAGGTGCTGTGGTTTGAGGTCGATGAGCTGGCCATTTTTCTGTTCACCCTCACGGTTGCCCTGATCTACGGCGGCCTGGCCTGGATCGTCTTTGTCGGCATCCAGTACGGTTACACCCGGACCAAACGGAGCAAGCCACGGGGCTTTCTCAAGCACCTGCTGTACGCCACAGGATTGCTGCAGATGAAAAACTATCCCGGTTACTTTGAACAGGAGTTCCACGAGTGAAGCTCAACACCTATGTCCAACAGAGCAGCAACCTCTATGCCCGCAACCGGTTGCTCCGGTTTGTGGTCATCGTCTTGACCGTCTGCCTGATGTTCACCTCGTTCATGGCCTACCGGGCGGTACGCTACCAGAAGGTGATCCTCATTCCGCCGCAGATGACCGGCACAGTCGAGTTTGTCCAGGGCAAACCGACCGAGGTCTACATCCAGGACATCGGCCGGCGGATTGTCACCCTGGCCACCACCTACTCACCGAGCACGGCACGCAAGCAGTTCAACGAACTGCTGGTCTACTACGCGCCGGAATCCTACCCCGAAGCCTCCATCCTCTGGTATTCGCTGGCGGGGCGGATCGAGGAGTCCCAGGTCAGCTCGGTCTTCTATCCGCAGACCCTGACCATGAAGGACAACCGTATAGAGGTGTTTGGCGACCTGAAGCAGTACACCGGCAACACCCGGCTGGAAAATACGACCCGGACCTATTTCCTCGACTACCAGATTCGTGACGGCCGGTTTTCCCTGCTGGCCTTCAAGGAGAAGGATAAATCCGGAGAAGAGAGGAGTGAGCAACGATGAAAAGAACCGCGTTTGCAGTCTGCTGCCTTGTGCTGACCACCGGCCAGGTCGTGGCCGGCGAAGGCGTTCCCGCCGAGGTCCCCACCCTGGTGGAACTCTCGGCCCGGGAGATCAACCGCATCGTCTGCCCCGGGCAGATGAGCGATCTGATCTTCTCTGAAGAGAAGGGGCTGACCGGCCACTTCTCCGGCAACAATGCCTTTATCAAGTTCACCGCCGAGGAGGTGGGCGGCAAACTCAGGTACAGCAAGGAGCCCAGCGAGATTTACGCGGTCTGCAACGGTGCGGTCTACACCATCATTGGTGCCCCGGCGGAGATCAACGCGGTCACGATCCGGCTGGCCCTGCCCAAGAGCGAGACCGTGGAGAAGAACATCGCCCGCTACAAGAACATGCCGCTGGAGAAACAGGCCCTGCAACTGATCAAGGAGGCCTATGACGGGGTGTTTCCTTCCAGCTATCAGGTGACCGACAAGACGGTGCCGGTTCACCTCTGCCCGGACCTCGATCTGGTGCGGCAGCAGGTCGTCGAGATCGAAGGCGTCGGCCTGCGGCTTAAAGCTTTCAAGGCAACCTCCCGGCTGGCCACGGATCTGGAACTGGCCGAGAAGACCTTCCTCACCGCCGTTGTCGGTAACCCGATCCTGGCGGTGGCCATTGAGCAGCACAACCTCAAGTCCAAGCAGTCAACCCGGGTCTTTGTGGTGGAGCGCAAGGATTTACCCACCGCAACCATGGCCACCCTGGATACCGGAGCTAAACCATGAAGATCACCGAACGGTTCCATCGGCTCACACCGGCGCGAAAGAAGATCGTCATCTGGTCGCTGCTGGGCGCCGTCCTCCTGGTGCTGGCGGTGACCGGCTACAACTCCCGGTCGACGCACCAGCCCGACCAAAGCAATGAGCGCGGCCAGGACACCCGGCTTGATCCGGACCTGATGGAGAAGACCATTGTCCGCGAGTACCGCCGCAAACTGGAAGAGCTTGAAGGGCATGTCTCCACCATGCAGCGGGATCTGGAACGGGGCCGGAAAGACCTGGAAGCGACTGAAAGGAGCAGGCAGAAACCTGTCCCGGAAAAAGAGCTGCCCAAGATACCCGAAGCCGGCGAGATCGAGCGTGGCAAGGCGGCCTTCCCGCCACCGATGCAGCAACCGGCGACCGGAGCTGAGGAGAATCCGCATATCGCACCTGCAGGGGGCCAGAAGGACAAAAAGCGGATCGGCAAGATCTTGGTGGTCAGAAACGATAGCCTGCCCAAGGGGGACGCCAAGAAGAAGGGCCGCACCGTCTACCTGCCGCCCTCGTTCATGGAGGCCAACCTGCTGACCGGCTTTGACGCCGCCACCTCGGGCACCAGCAAGAACAGTCCGGAACCGCTGCTGCTGCGGATCAAGACCCCGGCGGTTCTGCCCAACGACATCAAGGCTGAACTCTCGGGCTGCTTTGTGGTTGCCGAGGCGGTGGGCCGGCTCGACAAGGAACGGGCCGATGTGCGGCTGGTCTCGCTCTCCTGCCTCAGCAACGAAGGCAAGGCGGTGATCGATGCCCAGGTCAAAGGCTTTGTCACCGATTCCGATTCCAAGGTCGGGCTCTCCGGCCGGGTAGTCTCGCGCATGGGCGCGGCCACGGTCCGGGCCATTGTCGCAGGTCTGTTCGAAGGCGCCGGTGATGCCCTCAAGTCCTCGACTACGACCACCTCAACCTCGGCCCTGGGCTCCACCTCAACCATCGACGGCTCCCAGGTCGGCAAATCCGCCTTGGGTACCGGGCTTTCCCAGGGCTCCCAGACCATGAGCGATTTCTACCTCGAACTGGTCAAGCAGACCACCCCGGTGATCGAGGTCGGTGCAGCCAAGAAGATCACGGTCATCATCTCCGAGGGCAAGGAATTGGAGATCAGGGACATCAAGAACAATGAGTTCGCGCAACAGTGAGGAAGGTATGAAACAACTGCTCGCCGGTATTTTGATTCTCCTCTACGCCTCTGGCTGTGCCGGAGTCAAGGATGCGGTGAATCCCTATGAGGAAAACTTCCGCTGCAAGGCCAAGGACAGTGACGGCAAATGCCTCGACACACCAACGGCCTACAAGGAAGCCCGGCTTCCTGACGGTCAAACAAACGAGGCAACATCCAACGCTTCCCAGATCGAGGCTCAGAACAGCCGTTACAAAGCCCTGGCCGATCTGCTGGAAGCACCGGAAACCCCGGTGCTCAACCCGCCCAAGATCCTTCGGGTTCTCCTGTTGCCCTACAAAGGGGAAAACAACGAACTGTTCATGACCCGGTATGCCTACCTGGAGATCGAGCCCTCCCAATGGGTGCTGACCGAAGTCAGCGAGAAAAAGCCATGATCTCCCTGCTGGAAAAAATAGGCATTGGCCCAGGCGCATATCTCAAGCAGGCGGACCTTGACCGGATGACCAGCCGGCATCCGTTTTCCGCCTACCTGAACTATCTGGCCTATGACTACAACCTCGACATCTACCTCAACCAGGATTGCAGCCTGGGTATGCTCTGGGAATGTACCCCCCTGACCTTTGCCGGTCCCAAAGCCCTGACCTCGTTGGAGGGGTTGTTCCGGGCCGGATTGCCCAGGGGGAGCGTGCTCCAACTGATCCTCCATGCCGACTCTCATATCGCCCCGATTCTGGAGGCCTACCGGGAAAGCAGGACAGTGGACGATATCATCGTCCGCACCAGCACCGACCAGATCATCGATTTCATGGAACAGGGACGGCGAGGCCTGGCTGCCTGCTCCAACATCCCGGTGCGCAATTTTCGTTTGATCATCGCGGTCAAGTTGCCCGGCAACATGCCGGAGGCGCCAAACCCCGAGGAGTTCATCGACCGGGAGAAAGCTAAACCCCTGCAGGACATCAAACGGCAGATCACTGAAACCTTGAAGGCGGCGCTGCTGTCTCCGCGCTCCCTGCAGCCGGGTGACCTACTTGAATGGGCACGGCGGTTGTTCAACCATTACCCAGACGGGTATCCGGAGCACAATTTCACCGCCTATAACGATACCATCCCCCTGCGTAAGCAGATCCTCAATGCGGACACGATCGTCAAAGAGAAGGG
>JAUWAH010000181.1 GCA_030602145.1 Desulfobulbus sp. | reverse complement strand
ACGGACTGCTCCGATTGCTGGCACCGATTCTCTGCTTCACCGCCGCCGAGGCCTGGGAACACCTGCACGGCATGGAGCAGGACGCGCCGCTGGAACGATCGATCTTCTTTGCCGACTTTGCCAGGGTCGACGATATCGAGCGGGACGAGACCTTCAACGAGCGCTGGAACCGACTGCTGGCCCTGCGCGCCGCCATCACCAAGGTGCTGGAAGGGGCGCGCCAGGACAAGACCATCGGCCTGGCCCTGGATGCCGAGGTGGTGGTGCGGCCGGACAGCGAGTTGGCCGGCTTTCTCGCCGATAACCTCACCCGATTGCAGGAACTGTGTATTGTCTCCGGTCTTCGTCTGGCCGGCGAAGCGGAGGATGGACTCGCCTTCGTTGCAGCTGAAGGGCTGCCCGGTCTCGAGATCGCGGTCCGTCCGGCTCCCGGTGCCAAGTGCGAGCGGTGTTGGACAATTTCTCCCACCGTCGGCGAGGCCGCGGACCATCCGGCCCTCTGCGCCCGTTGCGCCGACGTGGTCCGGCGGCTGGCCGGCTGAGGCTAAACCATGCTGCGTTCTTTCTTCGCCGTCATCCTGGCGGTTGTCTGCGTCGACCAGGCCACCAAGCTCTGGATCATGCGCTACTTCACCCTGTATGAGAGCAGGGAGGTCATCGCCGGTCTGTTCAACCTGACCTACCTGACCAACAACGGTGCCGCCTTCGGCATCCTGGCCGGGCAGCCGGCCCTGTGGCGGCAGGTCTTTTTCATCACCACCGCCTCCATTGCCCTGGTCTGCATTTGGATCGCCCAGCGCAGCTTCGGTCTGCGCAGCCGGATCTATACGCTCTCCCTGGCCCTGATCGCGGGCGGAGCCATCGGCAACCTCATCGATCGAATCCGGCTCGGATTTGTGGTCGATTTCCTTGATGTTTATGTCGGTCAGCACCACTGGCCGGCCTTCAACGTCGCCGATTCGGCGATCACCGTCGGCGTCACCCTGTTCATCGTCAACAACCTCCTGTTCGACCGGCAGCCGCCGGAGAGAACGAAATAGACTTATTCTGATCAGCTTGTCATGAAGAAAACAGCGATTCTCTTTCCCGGACAGGGATCCCAGTTCATCGGCATGGGCCAGGCCCTGGTCGAGCAGGATGACCAGGCCGCGGCCCTGATAAACCTGGCCGAGCGGATTTCCTCCTTTCCCATTCGCAGCCTTTGCCTGAACGGTCCCATGGAGGACCTGACCCGGGTCCTGTATCTGCAACCGGCCCTGACCGCCGTCAACCTGGTCTGCTGGCAGCAGTTCCGCAAGCTCGTCCCCGACTTCACCCCAGCCTTTGTCGCCGGCCATAGCCTCGGCGAGTATTCCGCCCTCCATGCCGCCGGCGTGCTCACCCTGGAAGATACCTTGGCCCTGGTGACCAGACGCGGTGAGTTGATGGAACGGGAAGGCGCCGGGCATCCCGGCGGCATGCGCGCCGTGGTCGGCCTGGCCATCGACGTGGTCGAAACGATCCTGGCCGATTTCGACGGCCCGGGCGTGGCGGTGGTGGCCAACCACAACACCGCCACCCAGATCGTGCTGTCGGGCGACGTGGCCGGGCTTGAGGCGGTCGGGGCGCAATGCGCCGCCAGGGGCGGCAAGGTGATCGCCCTCAATGTCAGCGTTGCCAACCACAGTCCGCTGGTGGCCGGCGCGGTCGATGACTTTGCCGCCTTCATGCAGGGCGTTGATTTCCGCAGTCCCGAGGTCCCGGTCCTCTTCAACGTCACCGGGGAAACGGAGCGGGATCCGGCCGCCATCAAGGGGATCATGGCTCGGCAGATTGCCTCCAGGGTGCGTTGGCTGGCCATTGTCGAGCGGATGATTGCCGAGGGCGTCGAGGTGCTGGTCGAGTTGGGGCCCAAAAACGTCCTCACCGGCATGATGCGGAAGGTGTTGCCGAAGCAGTCACCGGTGCTCTGCCTGCAGGCCGACACCCCCGAGGCGCTAACCAAGGCGGCCGAAGCCGTGGCTGGCTGATAACCGCCCGGACCGTCATTGTTTTCCTTCCCCCTTGACAAGAGGGGGCGTGTCGGGTATTAATCCCATCTTTTCGTCCGGCGAACCGAAGTGGCCTGTGGTGCCGTGTTGTGTCGACCATGATGCGCATTGATCCCCTATAGAGAGCTATGTTTGAGAATCTAACCGACCGTCTGGAGAGCGCTTTTAAAAAGCTGCGCGGCCATGGCAGGCTGACTGAAGAGAACATTCAGGAGGCCATGGGTGAGGTGCGCACGGCTCTGCTCGAGGCGGATGTCAACTTCGGTGTCGTCAAGGAATTCATTGCCTCGGTGACCGCCAAGGCCATCGGCCGTGAGGTGCTGACCAGTCTTTCGCCCGGTCAGCAGGTCGTCAAGGTGGTCCACGATGAATTGGTGGACCTGCTCGGCAGTGAGGCCGAGCCGCTTAAGCTGGACGGCCGACAGCCGGTGACCATCATGCTCGCCGGACTCCAGGGTTCGGGCAAAACCACCACCGCCGCCAAGCTGGCGCGATTGCTCAAGGAAAAGGGGCGCAAGCCGTTGTTGGTCCCGGCGGACGTCTACCGACCGGCGGCCATCGAGCAGTTGCATGTGCTCGGCAGTCAGATCGGCGTACCGGTTTTTGACTCGACCACCGAACAGAAGCCGGTGGATATCGCCCGCAGGGCCTTTGCAGAGGCCAGCGCCGGGCCGTATGACACGGTGCTCATCGATACCGCCGGTCGTCTTCATGTCGACGAAGCGCTCATGGATGAACTCCGCGAGATCGGCCGGGCGGTGCCGCTCACCGAGGTGCTGTTCGTCGCCGATGCCATGACCGGCCAGGATGCGGTCACCGTCGCCGAAAAGTTCAACACCGAACTCGAGATCACCGGCGTCATCCTCACCAAGATGGAAGGCGATGCCCGCGGAGGCGCCGCCCTGTCGGTGAAGAAGGTCACCGGCAAGCCGATCAAATTCGCCGGCGTCGGGGAATCGGTCGAAGCCCTGGAGGTGTTCCATCCCGACCGGACTGCTTCGCGCATCCTCGGCATGGGCGACGTGCTGTCGCTCATCGAGAAGGCCGAAGCGGTCGTCGATCAGAAAAATGCCGAGTTGTTGGCCCGCAAGATCCAGAAGAACGCCTTCACCCTGGAAGATTTTCTCGATCAGATCCAGCAGATCAAGAAGATAGGCAGCCTGGAACAGATCATGGACATGATCCCCGGGATCAACAAGCTCAAACAGGTCAAGGATGCACCCAAGCCCGAACAGAAGGAGTTGATCAAGACCGAGGCGATCATTCGCTCCATGACCCTGAAGGAACGGCGCAACCACAGAATTATTGATGCCGGCCGGCGGCTGCGGATTGCCAAGGGGTCGGGAACCACGGTGAACGACGTGAACCGGGTGCTGAAAAGTTACGCCATGATGCTCAAGATGATGAAGAACATGAAAGGCAAGGGCATCATGACCGGGGGTAAGCGCCGCAAGCTCCCCAAGGGACTCATGCGCTAGAAAGGATCGTAGAGAATGTTAAGCACCGTCGGGCAGTTGCAGCTGTTCGGCGATATCCACCGGAGGATAAAGGACAATGGCAGTTCGTATTCGTTTGACCAGAAAAGGCAGGAAGAAACAACCTTTTTACCGTATCGTCGTCGCTGACAGCCAAGCGCCCCGCGATGGCAAATTTCTCGATATCGTCGGCACCTATGATCCGATGCAGGATCCGGCTGCCGTCAAGATCGACAGCGAGAAGCTCGACAGCTGGATGAAAAAAGGTGCCAAGCCGACGGAAACCGTTGAAAGCCTGATCAGGAAATACGGCTCCGGCGCGGTTGCTGCGGCCTAAATGAAAGACCTGATAGAGTTTATTGCCGGCAGACTGGTTGAACATCCCGACCGCATCGAAGTCAACCTGCTGGCAGAGGAAGATAATGTCACCGTTGAATTGCGGGTAGCCCAGGAAGATCTGGGCAAGGTGATCGGCAAGCAGGGACGGACCGCCAGGGCGATGCGGACGGTGCTTGCCGCAGCCCGGGCCAGTGACGGCAAGCGGGCCCGGCTGGAAATCATCGAGTAGTGGCTGGGCAGATCCCCGGGCCGAATGCATCCTACATCCTGCTCGGCACGGTGGTCAGGCCGCACGGTCTCCGGGGTGAGTTGAAGGTCCGCCCCTGGACGGAGCGGCCGGAGAATATCCGTCAATACCGGCGACTCTATCTGGCGCCGGACAGTGCCGCCGACATGATTGCCTGCACCAATGCGGGTACCAGGGTCAGTGGTGACACAGTCATTCTCAGGTTGCTGGAGTGCACCGATCGCACCCGGGCCGAACAGCTGGTCGGCCTGCATGTCTGGCTGTCGGCGGCAGACCTGCCGCCGGCCGAAGAGGGCGAATGGTATCTCCATGACCTGATAGGCAAACAGGCACGAACGGCGGCTGGAGAAGTCATCGGGATCATCACCGGAGTGGTGAGCAGCAAGGCGCAGGACATGTTCGTTCTCCGAAACGGGGACGAAGAATTTTTGATTCCGGCTGTGCGAGCCTTTATCGCCGCCATGGATGAACAGGGCATCGTTCTGGATCTGCCACCCGGTTTGCTGGAGATCAACCGGTGAGTGGCGGACGAGCGATGCGCTTTTCGATACTGACGATCTTTCCAGATTTTTTCGCCTCCCCCCTGGGGGAAGGAATCGTCCGGCGGGCGCTGGGTTCGGGCAAAATCGAGGTGGATATCCGCAATATCCGCGATCATGCCTTGGACAAGCATCACATGACCGACGATCGCCCCTTCGGCGGCGGCGAAGGGATGGTGATGAAGCCCGAACCCCTGGCAGCCTGCCTGCGGGCGGCGGCCAAGGAGGACGCTACCCGGCGGGTGATCCTGCTGTCGCCCAAGGGCGAACGGTTCAACCAGCGGGTAGCGGAACGTTTGACCGCCTACGGGCAACTGCTGTTGATCTGCGGCCGCTATGAGGGGGTTGACGAGCGGTTTCGCCGTCTGTATGTCGACGAGGAGTTGTCTATCGGCGATTACATCCTCACCGGTGGTGAACTGGCGGCCCTGGTGGTGATGGATGCTGTCTGCAGGTTGCTGCCCGGCGTGCTCGGCTGCGGCGATTCGGCCACCAACGACAGTTTCAGCCGTGGCTTGCTCAAGCACGCCCAGTTTACGCGACCGCGGGTCTTCGAAGGTCTGGCGGTCCCCGAGATCCTGCTCTCCGGCGACCATGCGGCCATCGCCCGATACCGGTTGGTGGAATCGGTTCGCTTGACCCTTGAGCGGAGGCCGGATCTGCTGGCCGATGTCCGGTTTACCCCGGACGAAGTGAAGATTTTGCGGCGCGAAGGATTGTACGGCCGGGTCAAAACCACGCTTGTGCCGGCAGAGGAACCCAACCATGCCGATTGACCTGGTCCTGATCCATTATCCGGTGATCAACCGCAACGGCGAGACCATCGGGTCGGCGGTGACCAATCTTGACCTGCACGATATTGCCCGAGCCGGCAAGACCTACGGGGTTGACACCTATTGGGTGGTTACGCCGTTTGCCGAACAACGGCAACTGGCAGAGCAGATTGTCGGCCATTGGACAACAGGATACGGCGGCAGCGCCAACCCGGATCGAAGCGACGCCTTGGCCATTGTCAGGGTCTGCGCCAGTTACGAAGAAGCGTTGGCCGGAGTGACCGATAAGTATGGTGCTCG
>JAUWAH010000441.1 GCA_030602145.1 Desulfobulbus sp. | reverse complement strand
GGCACCCCCCGCATCGGTCAGCGGCCAATCCGGCCGGACCGTGCTCAGGGTCACCGCATAGACGGCGTCGACTTCGAGCACCTCGCCGACGAGCAACATCGTGCCCCGATGCGGGAGCAGATCCTCGATGATCAGATTGGCGCGTTCAATGGCGTTCATGCCCCCTCCAACGGCGTGGGTTGGCAAAGGACGCGGCGCTGCGACTCCTTGCCGCCGCAACCGGGGAACTCCTTGTTTTCCCCGCGACTCTTCGCCGAGTCTTGATGACAAATATGCAAAAGCGACTATACTAGTCGTTTTTTTCGTCCTTGCATTCTTTTTTCACCGGCAAACGGCCTTCTTTTCGGAAAAAACCGTTTGCTCACCGAGGGTTGCACATATGGACCGCACGATGAACGAACTGATCGAAGAACTCAAAGTCAAACTGATCGAGCTGCTCAACCTCACCGACGTCACCCCCGACCGCTTCGACGCCCAGGCCCGGCTGGTGGGCGGGGAACTCGGTATCGATTCCATCGATGTTCTGGAGATGGTCGTCATGGTCGAAAAGGATTATGGCGTGGTGATCAACAGTCAGGAGGTCGGCGAAAAAGTCTTTACTTCCCTGGCTTCGCTGGCCGCCCACATCCAGGCGAACAGGCCGGAAAGAGCCGGTTGAGCCCCGAACAAGTCTACATCGCCGCCGCCGGGATCGTCAGCCCCCTGGGCAGCGGCCTGGCGGCAACGGAGGCAGCCCTGCGGGACAACCGGTCGGCCATCGGTCCCCTGGAAATTTTTTCCCTGGTGCAGGGGCAGCCGCTGCCGGTTGGCCAGATCAGGGAGTTGGATTCAGCGCCGCTGCCGCCGCGCGCCCATCGACTCGCCCGCGAAGCCGCGCACATGGCCATGGCGGGCTGTCCCGAACCGCCCGATGCGATCGTGCTCGGCTGCACCACCGGCGGCATCCTCACCACCGAACAGTTGCTCCGCGAGGGCGAACGCACCCCGGAGGCCTACCGCTCCCACGGCCTGTTCAGCCTGGCCGAGGATATCGCCACGCTCTGCCGCTGCACCGGTCCTGCCCTGACCGTCTCCACGGCCTGTTCCTCGGGGGCGGTGGCCATTGCCCTGGCCTTGAACCTGCTGCGGACCGGCCGGATGCGGCGCATTCTCGCCGGCGGTGTCGATTCCCTCAGCCGCCTGACCTACTTTGGCTTCCATTCCTTGCAACTGGTCGACCGCAACGGCTGCCGCCCCCTGGATGCCGCCCGCCAGGGCCTCGCCGTGGCCGAGGGCGCGGCCATGCTTCTCCTGACCACCGAGCGGCCCGAACGGCCGCTGGCCACCTTGCTGGGCGCCGGCCTCTCCTGCGATGCCTACCATCCGACCGCCCCCCATCCCGAGGGACAGGGGGCGCGGGCCGCCATGCGCGCCGCCCTCGACGACGCAGGCCTTGCGCCTGACGCCATCGACTACATCAACCTGCACGGCACCGGCACGCCGGACAACGATCTGGCCGAAGCCCGGGCCATAGTCTCGCTCTTCCCCACCCCACCGGCCCTCTCCTCGATCAAGGGCGCCACCGGCCATAGCCTGGCGGCCTCGGGGGCCATCGAGGCCGTGGTCTCCTGCCTGGCCATCTCCCGTGGCCTGGTTCCCGGCACGGTCGGCTGCCGCCAACCGGATTCGGCGCTCGGATGCACTCCGCAACGGACCTGTGCAGAAAAGCCTGTTGCCACCGTGCTTTCCAACTCCTTTGGCTTTGGCGGCAACAACGGCTGCCTGGTGATCGGCCGGCCTGAGAGCGGGTTGGTCGGCCGCTCGCCACACCATGACGACCTTCTCGCCATCCACGGCAGCGCCTGTTTGACCGGGGCCGGTCTCCTTCAGGCAACTCTGGAGCACCTCCGCCTTGGCCTGCCCGTGGCCGGCATGCTGGCCCCGGAACAGGTGGCCAGCCGTCTGCCCGCCAAGCTCATCCGCCGGATTAAACGATTGGCCCGCCTGGCCCTGCTGCTCGCCGGCGAAGCCCACGCCGATACATTGGCCAAGGAGCACCCCGGCGCTGTCTTCATGGGCACCGGCTGGGGTGCGCTCTCCGAGACCTGGGATTTCCTCGACCGGCTAAACCAATCCGACGAACAGTTTCCCAGCCCAATCGACTTTGTCGGCTCGGTCCACAACAGCCCGGCCGGCCAGGTGGCGATGCTCTTCAATGCCACCGGCGCCAACGTCACCGCCAGCGGCGGCGATTACTCTTTTGAGCAGGCCCTGCTGGCGGCGCAGACCCTGCTGCCCGCATCCGGTCAGTCAGCCCTGCTGCTCGGCGCCGACGAGGCTCACGCGAAGTTCTCGCCCCTGCTCGATCCATCCGTTGCCAACCGACCGCTGGCCGACGGCGGCGGCGCTCTTTATGTCAACCGGGATCGCGACCAGGCACGATGCCTGGTGCGCCTGGCTTTCTACGGACGCGGCGGCGACGATCTCCCGGAGCGCATGCTCCAGGCCCTGGGCGGCGCAGCAGCCCTTCTCGAAAACACGGCGGCCGTGTTCGCCGGGGTGCCGGCGGCCTACCATGCCGAGGGCGACCGGCAGTTGTCCCGCTTTTTCGACCTGATCGATACACCGCTGCCCCTCTGCCGCTACCGCGCCTACACCGGCGAGTTCGCCTCGGCCTCGGCCGTGGCCGCGGTCTTGGCCGCCGCCTTTGTCGAGGCCGGCCGCATCCCCGGTGCCCTGGTCGGGGACAACGACATCGTCCTCCACCCCGGCGACAGACTGCTTGTCCTGGGAACAGGCCCATGTCTC
>JAUWAH010000303.1 GCA_030602145.1 Desulfobulbus sp. | reverse complement strand
GGAGCACTTCGTCGATGGCACGCCGGCTTGCCTGCAACCGGTGTTGACCGTCGTCATCAAACAGGGCCGAACCCGGCAGGCTGTCGTCGACGGAAAAAGGTCCGCACCGGGTTCGCCGCAAGCCGACCAAGTGGGCTCCGCAACCGAGCGACCTGCCGATGTCGGCCGCCAGCACCCGGATGTAGGTGCCTCGACTGCTGTCGACCTCGATGGTCAACTGGCGGGCGGCGGCGTCATAGGCCACCAGGTCGAGACGATGAATCTCGATCGGCCGGGCGGCCTTTTCGATCACGATCCCTTTACGGGCATAGACGTAGAGCGGCTTCCCCTTGTGCTTGGCCGCCGAAAAGGGCGGCGGCGCCTGCATCTGCGGCCCGACAAGACTCTGGAGGCAGGCCGCGAGCAGCTCCGATTGCAGTTCCGGAACCGGACGGGTCGAAGTGACTTCCCCTTCCGGATCAAGGGTCGTGGTTTCCACCCCCAACTGGAGCCGGGCAATGTACGTCTTGCGGCCTCCCATCAGGGCTTCGATATGTTTGGTGGCGGCGCGGCCGACACAGACGACCAGCAGACCCGTGGCAAAGGGATCGAGTGTGCCGGCATGGCCCACCTTTTTAACCCCGAGCAATCGCCGGATGCGGCGGACAATGGCAAAAGAGGTCAACCCTTCCGGCTTGTCCACCAGCACGACGCCCTCGTTCCAAAGCGGCTCCACCGCTGCCGCCGCTTCGTTCATGGCCGCTACATCTGGACTTCCTGCCGCAGCAGAGGCAGCAGGGTGTCATGCACCGATTCCATGCCCTGTCCCTTGACCCGGAAACCGCTGGCATTGCGGTGGCCGCCGCCGCCGAAACGGGCGGCGATCAGGGAGACATCGCACTGTCCCTTGGCCCGCAGGCTGACGGACACATGCTCCGGTTCCACTTCCTTGAGGAAGACGGCAACCCGAACCGAGCTGATTGCCCGGGGCAGATTGATGAAGTATTCGGTGTCCTCCATGGTGGTGTAGGTCCGCTCGAGCATCTTCTGGGTCACCCGAATGATGGCGATCCGGTCGCGCTCATGCATTTCCAGGGTGGCCAGCACCTCCTGCATCAGCCGCAGCCGGCCCAGGGTGTAATTGTCATACAGGTTGCTGGCAACCCGTTCCGGCCGCACCCCCCGGCGAACCAGTTCGCCGGCCACGGCAAAGGTGTGGCTGCTGGTCGACTCGTAGCGGAACGACCCGGTGTCGGTATTGATCGCCGCGTACAGACATTCCGCCGCGCGGGCCGAAACTTCAGCCCCCAGAGCCATGGCCAGATCGTAAACCATCTCGGCGGTGGAGGATCGATGCGGCTCGATCCAGGCGGCATCACCGAAGCCGTTGTTGCCCTGATGATGATCGATGACCATCAGGGGGCGCATACCGATGAGTTCATCGCTGTGCCTGCCCAGACGGTAGGCGTCGCCGGTGTCCAGGCAAAGGGCGAGGAAATCGTCGCCGGCCTGGGCAACGAACCGCCGCACCTTGACCATGTCGGTCTGGATCTGACCACAGCCGGGGAGAAAGCGATAGAGGGGGGAGACCGGTTCCTCCAGGTAGCGGAACACGCTTTTGCCCAACCCTTCGAGGATCTCAGCCAGTCCGAGCAGCGAGCCGAGGGCGTCGCCGTCCGGATTGAAGTGTGTGGCCAACAGAATATGCCCTTTCTCCCTGACCGCCTGCAGCACTGTCTGTTCAGGACTGTTCATGGCCTCGCTCCTTCTCGATCTGGCGAAAAAGGCTGTCGATGCGTTGCATCTCTTCGTTGAGATTATCGAAGAAAAAAAGCAGGTCAGGGGTGTAGCGGAGATTGAGCATCTTGGCCAGGTGGCTGCGGAAAAAGCCCTTGGCCCGTTGCATGCCCTTGAGGGCGGGACCGGATTCCCGGCCGGCCGGCACGGTGAAAAAGACCCTGGCCTGCTTGAGATCGGGGGTCACCTCCACCCGGGAGACGGACACGCCGGTCAACCGCGGGTCGGCGACCTGCTGGAGGAGCAGGAGGGTCAACTCGTTCTTGACGGCCTCGGCCACCCGCTTGGGTCGTGAACTTTCCGGACGCCCCAGGCCGGGCAGCTTGAAATCGAAATCCATGGACGCCATCCGCCGGATTACAGGGTCGCCTCGACCTCATCGAGGACAAAGGCTTCCAGGTTGTCGCCAATTTTGATGTCGTTGAAATTCTCGACTCCGATGCCGCACTCGAAGCCGGTCAGCACTTCCTTGACATCGTCTTTGAACCGCCTGAGCGACCCGATCCTGCCGGTGTACACGACCACACCCTCCCGAAGCACGCGGACCCGGGCGTTGCGTTCTATCTTGCCGGCGATGACCGAACAACCGGCGATGGTTCCCACCTTGGGGACCTGGAAGGTTTCACGCACATCGGCGGTACCGATGACCCGTTCCTCGAAGGTGGGTTCGAGCATGCCCTTCATGGCCTTCTCGATGTCCTCCAGAGCGTGGTAGATGACATCGTAGGCGCGGATATCCACGCCTTCCCGTTCGGCCAGTTCCTTGACCTTGACCGTGGGCCGGACATTGAACCCGATAATGATCGCATCCGAAGCGGCGGCCAGGTGGATGTCGTTCTCGGTGATCGAACCGGTGCCCTCGTGCAGGGAACGGACCCGGATCGCCTTGGTCGACAGGTTCTCGGCCGCCTGGCCGAAGGCCTGGAGAGTTCCCTGGACATCGGCGCGGAGAATGACCCGCAGTTCCTTGATTTCCTGCTCGGCCATCTTTTCAAAGAGATTGTCGAGCGACACCTTGGAAGCCGCCGCCAACTCGGTTTCCCTCGCTTTGAGCTGCCGGGCGCTGGCCACCGATTTAGCCATCTTCTCGTCGGTGAGCACAACGAATTCGTCACCGGCCTGGGGGACTCCGGAAAGCCCCTGAACCTCGACCGGGATGGAGGGGCCGGCCTCCTGAATATGTTCGCCGCGCTCGTTGATCAGCATGCGCACCTTGCCGCTGTAAATGCCGGCCACGAAATGATCGCCCGGACGCAGGGTTCCCTCCTGAACCAGCACGGTCGCCACCGGCCCCCGCCCCTTATGGAGCTGGGCCTCGATGACCGTACCCCTGGCGCGGCGGGTCGGATCGGCACGCAGTTCAAGGATCTCGGCCTGTAACTGGATTGACTCGAGCAACTCCTCAATACCGATTCCCTTCTTGGCCGAGGTCTCGCAGTAGATGGTGGTGCCGCCCCAGGCCTCCGGAATCAGGCCGAAATCGCTCAATTCGCGTTTGACCCGGTCGGGGTCGGCGTTATCCTTGTCGATCTTGTTGACAGCGACCACGATGGGCACATCGGCCGCCTTGGAGTGGGCGATGGCCTCCTTGGTCTGGTCCATGACGCCGTCATCGGCGGCTACCACCAGCACGACGATGTCGGTGACCTTGGCGCCGCGCGAGCGCATTTCGGTAAAGGCCGCATGGCCCGGCGTGTCGACGAAGGTCAGGTCGCCCGATGGGGCCTGGACATGGTAGGCGCCAATGTGCTGGGTGATGCCGCCGGCCTCGCCGGCCGCCACGTCGGTTTTGCGGATGGCATCCAGGATCGAGGTCTTGCCGTGATCGACGTGCCCCATGACCGTGACCACCGGCGAGCGGGGCATGGCTTCGCCGCCCTTCTCGACCTCCTGTTCCTGCAGCGCTTCCAACTCCAGTTCCTCGGTCATGGCCTGCTCGACCTCATAGCCGAAGTCGGCGGCCACCAGGGCTGCGGTGTCGACATCCAGGGCCTGATTGAGGGTGGCAAGCACCCCCAACCGCATCAGGGCGGCAATCACTTCGCTGGCCTTGATGCCCATTCGTTTGGCCAGGTCGCCGACGCTGATGGTGGAGACCACCTTGATGCGTCGCTTGATGGCCTTGGTTTCGGCAACCAGCGGCGCTCCCATCTCTTTCTTGCCCCCGTCCTTCTTTTTCTTGCCCTTGCGGGGACGCATGAATTCGACATCGCCGTCGGCGGAGAATTCGATCCGTCCCTTGGCCTTCTTCTGACCCTTGGCGCCTTTCTTGTTCAAATCGTCGTCATCCGTGTGGATGGCAACCACCCGCTTGGCCTTTTTCTTGCCTTTATCGCCGCGGGCTGCATCATCCTTGACGACCGGAACGTCGGCCGCCGCCTCCCCGGGCAACGGTCGCGCCGGACGGACCGGCTTTTTGGCC
>JAUWAH010000036.1 GCA_030602145.1 Desulfobulbus sp. | reverse complement strand
GCATGACGCAGTGATCGGCCACCACCCTCGGGCCGAGCAGGCCGAGCGCTTCCAGATGAGCCACCGGGCGGCGACCATAGCGCTCCAGGCAGGTGCGAACCTCCTCCTCGTTTTCGGAGAGATGGATCACATAGAGGGCCCCCTCTTCCTCGGCCATGGCCCCCAGCCGGGCCAGCAGGTCCGGCGAACAGGTGTAGACCGCATGCGGATCCACGGTGACACTGACGAGCGGGTGATGCCGCCAGCGGTCCATCAGGTCGCGTGTGTAGGCAAAGCCGTTGGCCAACTCCCCGTAATTGGGCGAGGGGAAATCGTAGAGCACCTCGCCGACCCAGGCCCGTATGCCGGCCTCGGCGGCGGCCCTGGCCACATCGTCGGCAAAGAGGTACATGTCACAGAACGAGGTGGTCCCCGACTTGATCATCTCGGCCACGGAGAGCAGGGTTCCCTGATAGACCAATTCACCGGTCAGGGTCGCTTCCACCGGAAAAATGTAGTCGTGCAGCCACTGCATCAGCGGCAGATCGTCGGCCAGCCCCCGGAACAGCGCCATGGCGGCATGGGTGTGAACATTGACCAGGCCGGGCATGATCAGACCATGCGGTTCGGCGATCACCTCGGCCTCGGGATGGGCTGCCAGCAGGTCGGCCGCCGGACCGACCGCCAGGATGGTGTCGCCGCCGATGGCCACCCCGCCCTCCTCGATCAGGGTCTGATCCCGATCCATGGTCAACAGGAAGCGGCCGGTGAGAATCAGGTCTGCCTGGTCCATGCTCATGGCTGCATCTCCGCCAAGGTGTTGATGATCAACTGCTGCAAGCGGGGTTCGGCCTTGCGGGCCGCGGCGATGATCTCCTCAATCCGGATCGGCCGGAAATGATCGGGATCGTTGACATTGGCCACCACCGACAGGCCGAGCACCCGCATGCCGGCGTGCAGGGCCACCAGAATTTCCGGCACCGACGACATGCCCACCGCATCGGCGCCGATCATCCGTAAAAACCGGGTTTCGGCCGGGGTCTCCAGGCTCGGGCCGGGAATGCAGACATAGGTCCCCTCAACCACCTCCGCTAACCCCAGCCGCTTGGCCAGCCGCCGGGCCAGTTGGCGGAGTTCCGGGGCATAGGGCGTGGAAAGATCGGGAAAGCGCGGCCCCCAGGCATCGATGTTGGGGCCGCGGAGGGGATTGTCGCCCAGCAGGTTGATATGATCGGCCACGATCATGATGGTGCCCGGTCGAAAGGTCGGATTGAGGCCGCCGCTGGCGTTGGTGATGATGGCCGTGCGCACACCCAGAAGGGCCAATGCCCGGATGGGGAAAGCCACCTCCCGGGCCGAATACCCCTCATAGCAGTGAAACCGCCCCTGGAGGATGGCCGTCCGCCGGCCGGCAAGCCGACCAATGACCAGGTTGCCGTCGTGGCTGACCACCGTCGATCTCGGGAAATGGGGGATTTCGGCATAGGCGAGCGAGCAGTCCACCTGCATGGCCCGGACCAGCTCACCTAGCCCGGTTCCCAATTGAATGAGCACCTCGGGCGGCTCGCTGATACAGGCGCGGATATGTGCCGCCGCCGCCTCAACCTGCTGCTGGTACTGCTCCATATCGACCATGGCGCTCCTCCCGAGATTGGAGTGGAAAGACGAGCTTATCGCAGGGCGTTGGCGGCGACAAAGGTCTTGACCGCCTCGATCTCCGCCGCCAGCACGGTGCAACGGCTCTCCCGGTTTGTCAGCTCGGCGAGGGCCGGCGGCAACGGTGGCTCGCTGCCGATGGCTTGGGAGACCGCCGCGCCGAACTTGGCCGGATGGGCCGTGGCCAGACAGACCACCGGTCGGCCCGAATCGCGCAGGTCCAGCGCCGCCTTGACGCCAACCGCGGTATGCGGATCGAGCAGGTAGTCGTATCGGCGGTAAAATTCACTAATGGTGGCGATGGTTTCCTCCTCGGAAACCGATCGCGACCGGAAATCTTCGCAAACCCTGCCCGTGAATGCGGAAAGATCGAGCCGGCCGGTGGCGGCGAACCCTTCCATGTCCGCCCGTACGGCACGGCCATCCTCGCCGCGCAGATAGTACAGGTAGCGTTCGAAGTTGGAGGCAACCTGGATGTCCATGGAGGGGCTGCTGGTGGCCCGGACCTGACCCCGGCTATATTCCCCCCGGTTGACGAAACGGGTGAGGATGTCGTTGGCGTTGGTGGCCAGGATCAGGGTCTGGATGCAGCCGGCGGGTAGCAGCCGGCGGGCCACATAACCGGCGAAGATATCACCGAAATTGCCGGTGGGCACGGAGAAGTCGACGCTCCTCTCTCCCTGTGTGCGCAGTGTGAGATAGGCGTAGACATAGTAAACCACCTGGGCCAGCACCCTCGCCCAGTTGATCGAGTTGACCGCGCCCAGGCAATGGCGGTCGCGGAAGTCGAGATCGTTGAAGATCGCCTTAACGATGGCCTGGGCATCATCGAATGTGCCGCGCACGGCAATGTTGAACACGTTGGCATCGAGCACCGTGGTCATCTGCAGGGCCTGAATGGGACTGGTGCGGCCGTGCGGATGGAGGATGAAGATGTTGATGCCCGCC
Source organism: Desulfobulbus sp. (assembly GCA_030602145.1). Lineage (GTDB taxonomy): Bacteria > Desulfobacterota > Desulfobulbia > Desulfobulbales > Desulfobulbaceae > Desulfobulbus. The sequence goes on along the minus strand of JAUWAH010000036.1, from coordinate 8,087 downwards.
TTACCCCGCACCCCGGCGATGGCGGCGCTGCCGGTGTCGCCCGAGGTGGCGCCGAGGATGTTCATGAAGCCGCCGCTGCGGGCCAGTACGTACTCGAACAGGTTGCCGAGCAGTTGCAGGGCCACGTCCTTGAAGGCCAGCGTCGGGCCGTGGAAGAGTTCAAGGATATAGACATCGCCCTGTTTGGTGACCGGTGTCACCTGGGGATGAGCAAAGGAGGCGTAGGCCCGATTGATCAGGTCCTCAAGGTCGGAATCCGGAATATCGTCGATGAACAGCGCCAGGATCTCCTTGGCAAGGGCCTGGTAAGGCAGGGACTGCCAGCGGTCGACGACGTCGGCGGTCACGGTCGGCAGGGTTTCAGGCAACAGCAGGCCGCCATCCCTGGCCAGCCCCATCATGACCGCGTCCTGGAATCGCAGGGGTGCGATCCCTCCCCTGGTGCTGATATAGCGCATCCGCTTGTTCCTTTGATGTTGAGGTAGCGTTGGGTAACCCGCCTGGAGGACAGGTTGCGGCTCAGAGAATCAGGTTCTCCCCTTCCATTTCCACCGGAATCTCCAGATCCATCAGGGTCAGGATGGTAGGAGCGATATCCTTCAGCGCCCCGCCGTCGCGCAGGGTCCGGTGCCGATGGCTGTCCGCCACCAGGATAAAGGGCACCGGATTAAGCGTATGGGCGGTGTGGGGGCTACCGGTTTCCGGGTCGACCATCTGTTCGGCATTGCCGTGGTCGGCGGTGATCAGCATGATGCCGCCCCGCTCCGCCATGAACTGCTCGATGCGGCCGACGCAGCGATCCACGGTTTCGCAGGCGGCAACCGCCGCCCTCATCACTCCGGTGTGTCCGACCATGTCGCCGTTGGCAAAATTGAGAATGATCAAGTCGTACGGCGTGCCGGCCTCCTCCTTCTCCGTCAAGACTCGCAGCAGGGTATCGGTGACCTCGACGGCACTCATCTGCGGCTTCTGGTCATAGGTGGCGACATCGCGGGGCGAGTTGATCAGGATCCGGTCCTCGCCCTTGTAAGGCACCTCGTTGCCGCCATTGAAGAAATAGGTCACATGGGCGTATTTCTCGGTTTCGGCGATCCGCAGCTGGCGTTTGCCGTTGCGGCTGACTTCCTCGCCGAGGATGCGGGTCAGGCTGACAGGCGGGAAAGCGACGGGAAAGGTGAAATCGGCCTCGTATTCGGTCATGGTCGCCAGATGCAGCAGGCGGGGACGGACACCGGCCTTGAACTGGGTGAAGATCGGATCGCCGAAGGCATGGCAGAGTTCCCGGACACGATCGGCGCGGAAATTGAAGAAGATGACCGCGTCGTTGTCGGCGATCCGGCCCACCGGTTCCCCGCCTTCGTCGAGGAGGACGGTGGGGGTGATGAATTCGTCGGTTTCCCCCCGGCCATAGGCTTCTCTGATCAGGTCGACCGCCTGCACGGCGGTCGGCCCCTGGCCATGCACCATGGCGTCCCAGGCCTTCTGCACCCGATCCCAGCGTTTGTCCCTGTCCATGGCCCAATAGCGTCCGGACACCGTGGCCACCCTGCCCCGACCGATCCGCACCAGGGCGGCCGTCAACTCCTCCATGAAGCCAAGACCACTGGTCGGTGAGGTGTCCCTGCCGTCCATGAAGGCATGAATGAACACCTCGACGCCCTTGGCCGCCGCCAGTTCGATCAGGGCAACGAGATGGCGGAGATGGCTGTGGACGCCGCCGTCGGAGACCAACCCGCAGAGATGGAGGCGGGAGGCGGCTTTCCGAACATTGTCCATGACCTCGTTGAACATCGGGTTGGCGGCGAACTGCCCCAGTTCCACCGCCCGGTTGATGCGGGTGTAGTCCTGGTAGACGATCCGGCCGGCGCCGATGTTGAGATGGCCGACCTCGGAGTTGCCCATCTGCCCCTCCGGCAGGCCGACCATGCCGTCATGGGCGATGAGCGTGGTGGCGGGAAACTCGCGGCTCAAGCGATCCATGTTCGGGGTGTCGGCAACATGGACTGCGTTGCTGTCGGTGGGCTCGCCGATGCCCCAGCCGTCAAGAATGGTCAGAATGATCGGAACAGATGGGGGCATCACACACCTCCAAGCGGTCAGGGTCGGGAATCGCCGGCCAGCAGCGCATCCACCTCGATCTTGGGGGCGTCATGCCACAACCCCTCCAGATCGTAGAACGATCGGTTTTCGTGGTAAAAAATATGGACCACCACCTGGCCAAAGTCAAGGAGGACCCACAACCCCTCACGCAAACCTTCACTGTGTTTGCTGCTCACCCGCTTGGCGTGCAGTTCGGCGGCGATAGCCTCGGCCAAGCCCTGGACATGCCGGGTGGAGCGGCCACTCATGATCACGAAATAATCGGTGAAGGAGGCCAGCCCGCGCACATCGAGAACCACCAGGTCCTCCGCCTTGGTCTCGGCCGCTATGCGGGCGCAGGCGGCCGCCAACTCTCGCCCTTCCTTTTCCTGATACTCTTTCTTTAAATGTCGCATACATCCCTGGTTGGGCAGGGCAGCGGTCCTCAAGGAAACCGCCTGCACCTTGCCGATGAAATTGCTTGGTGTTCCGGGCGAAAAAAAGTTCAGCCGGCGCCGCCATTTTTTGCTGCGCCCTTCCGTTCCCGGGGAGGAAATTCAAAACTGAGTTTGCCCTTGGCATCGAGGAGCAAAAAGGCATCGAAGGGTTTTTTCTTCTTGGAGATGAATCCGGTGATCAACTCGGTGCGGCCGTCGGTCAGCAACTGACGGATATGCTCCCGGTCCAGTTGCCTGCCGAGAATCATTTTGCCGATGCGCAACCCTTGCTTCTGATCGCCCTCCAGGGCTGACTCGGACAGGAAGCCGGCCGGCGTTTCGAACACCCTGGTTCGGTCGATGGGCGACTCGCCCAACGGTTCCTGCCCGCGGATTGTCTCCAGATCAAGTTCGGTGCTCGAGTCGGCAAAGAGAAAGGCCACCTTGGAATCGGCAAGATGCACCGAGGCGGTGAAGGGCTTGCCCTTTTTCGACCGGAAATCGGCGAACGGTCCCAGGGTCTCCCCCCTGATCAGGGCGACGATCTCCTCCTCGGTCATAACCCGGCCGCCCAGCACCTTGCGGATGACGACCTTGCGGTCCTCGGATTCATAGGCCGAGGCGGTTTCGAAATAACGGATCCCGTTCACCGGGGAGAAGCCAGCCTCTCTGCGCTCCGCACCGCCGCCCTGCTTGACCTTGTCGACAATCACGCCGGTCATGGCCCGGATCTCCCGCATGAACTGCGACCGGGTCATGCTCCCCTTCAGGATCTGGTTGAGCTTGTACTCCCACTCGCCGGTCAACTCCGGCGAAGCCAGCACGTCGATCTGCCTTGCCTCCAGGAGACTCAGCAGTTCGAATGCCTTGCCGGTCGGCGCCAGCTCCCGCTGTTCACGGACGACATACTTCTCGTTGATCAGCTTTTCGATGATGGCGGCCCGGGTGGCCGGCGTGCCCAAACCTCGCTCCTTCATCGCCTCGGCCAACTCCTCGTCCTCGATCAGCTTACCGGAGTTTTCCATGGCCGAAAGCAGCGTGGCCTCGGTGAAGCGCGGCGGCGGTTTGGTCTGGTGCTCCTGCTGCTCGATCTCCGCGCAGTGAACCGGGATACCCGGCGGCAGGGCCTGCAGTTCCTTGTCGCCATCCTCCTCGCTGACGGCACCGTAGATGGCCCGCCAACCGGGTTCCACCAGAATTTTCCCCTCGGTGAGGAAGGTTTCCTCCTCGACCAGGCTCAGCCGCCGGGTGTTGTGGTAGACCGCCGGCGGAAAGAACACGGCCAGAAACCGCTGGACGATCATCTGGTAGATCTTCTGCTCCGGCTCGGAAAGGGTCTTGGGCAGGCCGGTGGTGGGAATGATGGCAAAATGGTCGGAAATCTTCTTGTTGTTGAAGATGCGCTTATCCTTCTTCAGGTAGTTCCTGGCGAGGGCCTCGGCGGCGAACCGGCCGAACTGCCCCTCCTTTTGCCGATGCATCACCTGTTCCACGGTGGGCAGATAATCCTCGGGCAGGCAGCGGCTGTCGGTACGGGGATAGGTGATCAGCTTGTGCCGCTCGTACAGGGCCTGGGCCAGAGCCAGGGTGTTCTTGGCGGAAAAACCGAAGCGGCTGTTGGCCTCACGCTGCAGCAGGGTGAGATCGTAGAGCGGCGCCGCCCCCTTGGTCGTCTTCTTGCTTGTTTCCTCCACCTTGGCCGGCCGGCCGGTGCAGCGCTGGACGATGGTCTCGGCACGCTCCTTGTCCCAGAGTCGGTTGCGCCGCGACTGGGCCTGCTCTTCGTCTTTATCCTTGGCGAATTCGGGATCGATCCACACCCCCTGATAGGCAACCTGGCCGCAATCGAAACGGGCGTGCAATTCCCAGTAGGTTTGCGGGACAAATTCGCGACGCTGTATTTCCCGCTTGACCAGGAGCGACAGAGTCGGAGTCTGCACCCGACCGCAGGGTGTCTTGCGAAAACCACCGAAGCGGGAATTGTAGCAGGTCAGAGCCCGGGTGGCGTTGATACCGATCAGCCAGTCCGCCTCCGACCGGCACAGGGCCGTGTCCTCCAAGGGGCGCATCTCGCTGTCGTCCTTGAGGCGGTTCACCCCCTCCCGGATGGCGTCCAGAGTCATGGATTGGAGCCAAAGCCGCCGGATCTGCTTGCCTTCCACCGTGCGATTGGCGGCCTGCCTGAGGATGTATTTGAAAATCAGCTCACCCTCGCGCCCGGCGTCGCAGCCGTTGACGATCACGTCGACATCCTTGCGCCGGATCAATTTGGTCAGGGCGTTGAACTGGGCCTTGGTCTCGGGGAGAATCGTGAGGGGAAACTCCTCGGGCAGGATAGGCAGGCTGTCCAGGGTCCACTTGTGCAGTTCGGGATCAATCTCCTCCGGATAGGCGATGGTGACCAGGTGACCGATGGCAAAGGAGACGATATGATCATCGCTCTCGAAATGGGTTTTGCTTTTCGTGAATGTCCCAGGCAGGGCCTTGACGATATCGGCGGCAACGCTCGGTTTCTCGGCAATAATCAGTGTTTTTCCCATGGACGGGCCGGTACGCTCCCTCACTGGGGCAAGGTGGTGAAAAAGGTTCGCAGGCTGGCGTGCCAACGATCGGGCTGGGCCAGATAGCAGGGATGGGGCGCCTCGGGATAAACCTCGAGCCGAGCGTTCCTGATCCCGGCAAGGAGGATGTCGCTGTTGGCCAGCGGCGAGACCTGGTCTTCTCCGCCCCAGACAATCAGGGTTGGAGCGGTGATGGCCCCCAGGCCGGATTGGTTCTCCTCCACACCCACAGCCCCGACCAGGACGAGGCCGGTGATCTGTTCGGGGTGGCGGATGGCGAATTCCAGGGCGATACGGCCGCCCATGGACGGCCCGACCAGCGTGGCCTGTTTGAGCTTCAGACGCGCGTACAAACGCTCCAGAACATCGACCGGCTGGATGTCGCAGGCCGGACTGCCGCCAAACCCGGGCATATCCACTGCCAGAACGCTCAGTCCGATGTCGGCCAGCGCCTCCAAGGTCCCCAATTCCCGCCAGGTTTCGGCCTGGAACTTCATGCCGTGCAGCAGGATCACGGTGGCGCCGTCTTCCGTGCCCGCTTGCAGACCATGCAGCACGAAGCCGTCGCAATCGATGTGCAATTCTCGTATTGTGGCCATTGTCTCCTCCGATGATACATGATTCGCCCCCTTCTGCCATTGACCGAGAGCAAAGCTGCCACAGAAGTAAGCGACCGACGCTGCTTTGTCAACGGGCAGAAACAATCCCTGCCCCGACACAACCGGTTGCAGACGCCTCTTCCGTGTCTCAATCAAACCCAAAATTCCATTATTTCGGCCACTCGGACGAGACCATTTGCGATGTTGTCACGGATCATCACGGCACACTGCCACCGCTCGTTCCCTGCTTTGCCCCAAAATCACAACCTATGCCTTGACAGAGGCGGCATCCCCAACTAAGCATGCAAAAGATCATGGAGATCTTCCGCTTTGTTCCCTTTATTGCCACTGGCGGTGCATATCGAAGGAGGGGCGCATGGATTATCGATTACCGGGACTTATCCTGACTGGAGCTTCGGGGCTTGTAGGACGGAACTTCATCAAGGCAGCAGCCGGAAATTTTCGTCTCTTTTGCATCGCCAGGCGTTCGATGGAAGAGGTCGGGGTGCTGGCAGACTCCAATCTTCGCTGGACTCAGGTTGACATCGCCGACTGGGGAGACCTCAAGGACCTCATCCAACGGACAAAGGATTACGGTGGTGTAGACTATATCCTCCATCTGGCCGGATATTATGATTTCACCAACAAGGACCACCCCAATTACGTCCGGACAAACATCGAAGGGACAAAAAACGTTCTCGAATTAGCGAAACAGCTGGAGGTGAAACGCTTCATTTTCGCCAGTTCGCTGGCCGCCTGCCCGTTTGGAACAACGGTCAACGAAACAAGTCCCGCCACTGCCGACATGCCCTACGCCCGCAGCAAACGGGCGGGGGAAGAATTGGTTCGTGAGTATTCACAATGGTTTCCTTGCGTTACCGTAAGGATTGCGGCCGTGTTCAGCGATTGGTGCGAGTATCCGCCCCTGTACACCCTGCTCAACAACTGGCTGTCTGGCAAGCCGCTTGCTTCGCGCCTTGTTGCCGGAAAGGGGTTATCAGCCATTCCCTACATTCATGTCCACGACCTTATTCAATTTTTTTTCCGGGTCATCGAACAGAGCGACGAACTCCCCCACCATCTCATTCTCAACGCTTCCCCGGACGGAAAAGTCTGCCATCTTGACTTGTTCCACCTGGCCACCCACTCCCATTACGCAAAACCCCACAGCCCGCTGTTCATACATCGCCGGCTTCTTCAGCCCATGATTCTTGCCCGTCAACTCCTCAGCCGACTGCAAGGCAAGGAACCTTTTGAGCAGCTTTGGATGCTCGATTATGTTGACAGGCAACTTGTGGCCGATAGTGCTCAAACACGCTCCCTTCTGGCTTGGGAGCCCAATCCGCGCAAGTCCATCACCCGCCGATTGGTTTTTCTTATTGAAAACATGCAAAGGAATCCCGAATTGTGGCGGGTTTGGAACGAAGCGATGCTCCGCAAGGCGCATGATCGCCCCTATCTGGTCCTGCACCAGATGATGGGAGATGTTCTGGAGAAGATCCGCAATGAAGCAGTCGAGGTGCTGACAGATCAGTTGATGGGAGCAGATCGGCAGATGGCCGCACCGGACATTGCCCGTTTCCTGGATGCCATCAAAAGAGACGTGGTGCAATCGTATCTGCGCCTGCTCCTGCAACTGGTTCTGACGGTGGTCCGTACCAGAAACAGGCCCATGATGCGCCAGTACGCCTTTATCATTGCCCTTCAAACCATGGAAACGGGAATCAGCAAGAGCGTCGAGAGTTATTTTCTCTACGCCATCGGCGAATTCCTTATCTCCCGCCTCCGATTTCATCCGGAATTGTTACGTCATTCTCCCAAGGCTGGAGAATACATACCGGTAGCCATTCACATGGCCATTGATCGGATAGAGGATCAGGCCGAATTATCGAGGATGCAAAATCCCCGCTTGTTTGAAGAACTGGAGCGACATCCCCCGCCACAGGAAACCACGGCGTTCGAGGAGGTGGTCATTGAACTTGAACGACTTTGCAACGAGGCTGTTTCCGGCCAATCCTGGAGCAGTCCACTGTACATGACCTGGTCCAACACAAGAAACCCAGCCCTTTTTTGAAGACAGCGCATCCTTTGAAGACGCTCCAGTTGCGCAGCGGGTTGATCACCAGCCAATTTCCACTGACAAACCCGGTTTGAGAGAACATGACGCCGATCAACAGTTCGAGAAAGGTTCAAAAAGGATCGGACCGGTAGTGCCCTGCTAAAAAATGTGATACATTCAGGCAGGGTTTCGAGGATGTCCCATCTATCCTTGTTGCCCATGGCGGTCTCCAAAGGTGAGATGGTGTTCTCTTCTGAGGGCCATGCCTTCCGAGAAGGTGTGTCGGCCGCATTTTCCCCTATCCGAACATTTTTTTTATATTTTTTAACCGCTTGGTCGCGCTATCTGCTCC
>JAUWAH010000465.1 GCA_030602145.1 Desulfobulbus sp. | reverse complement strand
CTTGAGGGGAGCTACCGGAGCAGCTTCCTCCTCTGCCTGCTGGTCTCCCAGGTCTGGCGGGTCCTCTCCGAGATGCTGCGGGCCGATTTCCGGGGTTTCACCGCCATTTCCGCCTATCAGAAGATGAGCGGTGCGGCCATCGTGTTCGGCTCACTGCTCTGCCTGCTGCCCTCCGCCAGTCTACCGCTCCCCGATATCGGCACCGGCCTGCTCCTCCTGCTCGACCCGGTGCTGCTCCTCGGTCTCAAGGCCCTGTGGTTCATCCTCTTCTTCCATTTCGGCAAAAGCATGGTCACTGGCGCCACCCTCTCCTTCGAGGTCTTGCACCACCGCATCTGAACCGGAGGCCACCTTCCCAACCCAATCGAAACCAATCCCCAACCGGATTGAAAACAACCCCTGACAGGAGCATAACACCACCCCGGTACGATGGGTGAAAGGCAGGATCAGGCGAGAGGATCTCCGGCCGCGAGGGCCGACGCCTGAACCACGCAACCGGCGCATCCGAAAAGGAGGACCGCATGCCGACCCATCACTTCCGATCCATCTGGATCTCCGACCTGCACCTGGGCACCCGCAGCCTGCAAACCGACCAACTGCTCGATTTCCTTCTCCAGACCGAGTCCGAGTTTCTCTACCTGGTGGGCGATATCTTCGACCTCCTCCAGGCGCAGAAGAGGTGGTATTGGCCGCCGGTCAACGACCGCATCGTCGAGGCCATCCTCGCCAAGGCGGCGGCCGGCACCCGGGTGATCTACATCCCCGGCAACCACGACCACATGCTGCGCACATTCCACGGCTGCACCGTCAACAACATCCGCATCCAGAACAGCGCCGTCCACGAAACCGCCGACGGCCGCCGCTACCTGGTCCTGCATGGCGATCGTTTTGATCCGATCGTCCAGCACAGTCCCTGGCTGGCCTCCATCGGCTCGACCCTCTACGACCTGCTCCTGCTCTGCAACCGCTGGTTCAACTTCGGTCGGCGGACCATGCGCCGGGAATACCGTTCGCTCTCCTCCTGGCTGAAACACCAGGTCAAGATCGTGGTCAACTACATGGGTCGGTTCGAGGAGACGGTGGCCAGGGAAGCGGCCGACCACCAGGTGGACGGCCTGATCTGCGGCCATATCCACCGGGCCGGTATCCGCGAAATCGACGCCGTGCTCTACAGCAACTCGGGCGACTGGGTGGAGAGCTGCACCGCCCTGGCTGAAAACCACTGCGGTCGCCTGGGCGTCATCGAATGGCGCCGTCACCAACCCCTCCGCCAACCCGCTGCCATCAAAGCCTATGAAGATCTGTATCGCGACCGATGCCTGGCATCCTCAAATTAACGGGGTGGTCACCACCTTGAACCGGACCGTCCTGACCCTGCGTTCCTGGGGACATGAGGTGGTCTGCCTGACCCCGGAGCGATTTCGGACCGTGGCCTGCCCCACCTATGCGGAGATCCGCCTCTCCCTGGTTCGGCCGGCAACCGTGCGCAGACTGCTGGCCGACTTCGGGCCGGACGCGGTCCACATCGCCACCGAGGGGCCCCTGGGTTGGGCCACCCGTGCCGCCTGCCGGCGTCTCGGCCTCGCCTTCACCACCTCCTACCACACCCGGTTTCCCGAGTATGTGCGGATGCGGGCCCCGGTGCCGCTGCCGCTCGCCTACGGCCTGCTCAAACGGTTCCATGGCGGCGCGGTCCGTACCATGGCGGCGCCCACCATCATTGACGAATTGGCGGCGCGGGGGTTTGCCAACCTGGCGCCCTGGACGCGCGGCGTCGACACCGCCCTGTTCCGACCTCGCACTCCTGCCCGGCCACCGGAGCAGTCGCCCCGTTTCCTCTTCGTCGGCCGGGTGGCCCCGGAAAAGAACCTGCCCGCCTTCCTCGATCTCGATCTGCCCGGGGAAAAATGGGTGGTCGGCGACGGTCCGGCCCTTGCCGCCCTGCAGCGTGCCTATCCCCGGGTCCGGTTCACCGGCGCCAAACGCGGCGAGGAACTGGCCGACCTGATGGCCTCGGCGGATGTGTTCGTTTTCCCCAGCCTGACCGACACCTTCGGCATTGTCCTCCTGGAAGCCAACGCCTGTGGCGTGCCGGTGGCCGCCTTTCCGGTGACCGGCCCGCAATACCTCATCCGCGACGGGGTCAACGGCTGCCTGGACACCGACCTCAGGGCCGCCGCCCTGCGGGCCCTCACCCTGTCCCGGACCGCATGCCGGCAGTCGGCCACCGCCTATTCCTGGGAAGCCTGCACCCTCCAGTTTCTGGGCAACCTGGCCCGCAACCGGGCCGCCTTTCCGCTGACCGACACCTGCCCGCTCAGGGGCCAAGCAGGCTGATTCGGGTCTCGGCCGTACCGGGCGGACCGTGGGTGGACCGGTACTGGAGAAAGAGATGATCGTCCTGGCCAAACCAGTACTCGGCCCGCCAGAGCGAGGCGAGCAGTCCCTCCAGGCGGACGACCACCTTGCGGGCCTGGCGGGTGGTGCCGTCGGCCACGGTCACCGGCTCGATCTCCCCCTGTTCGGCCTGAAGGGTCAACACATCCAGGGTGTCGGGCCGGATGGTCCAGAAGCTGGCCGCCCGCTGGTCGCCGGCCACCATCCAGTTCAGCGAAAAGGAAAGGG
>JAUWAH010000403.1 GCA_030602145.1 Desulfobulbus sp. | reverse complement strand
CGCTGGCCGGACATGGTTGGCGTTGATCTCCAAGCCCACGCAGACCGTCCCCTCAGCCACGCTCAGATAGGCACCGGCCCCGCCCAGGGTTTCGGCCAGCGCCGCCGAGGCGCCACCGTGCAGCAGTCCCATTGGCTGCATGGTCCGTTCGTCCACCGGCATCCGCGCCTCGATGCTCTCCTTGCCCACCGCGGTGAACTCGATCCCCAGGCTGGCCACGAGGGTTGAATGGCAGGCCGATTGCAGCTCTTCAAGAGTCTGGTGTTTCTTCCACATATCCACTGTCCGTTGTCCTTTGCCGGCTTGTCGCCGGTTGTTGGTCCGTTTGCCGCCAACGGCGATCGGACCCATTCGTTCCTAGTGGTTTACCCGATCTCCACCGGTTTTGCAGTGTCTTTATGGGGGATGCGAAAGCGGTGTCAGCCCCGAAAAAAAAGTGTGTGCAGTGGTGGGCCGTAGAGGCTGCCTCGCTGAAAACCGTTGTAGGGCAAGAAAAAACGAGGTTAGTGATCTTCTTTTTATTTCGTTGTTTTTTGCGTGCTGTCCATCGGGCTGTCTGCTATAAGATACGGGGCATTTCGGAGAGGTCCCGATCGGTGCGGCGACATCGTACGGCAACAGGGAAGGGGAGCGACAATGGAGCAGGATGGTCGGGGAACATGGTGCCCAACAACGGAGAACCCTGCCATGCTGGCCGCGCTGCTTAACGCTGTCGAGGCCGGCGTCGGCCTCCTTCGTCAGGGTCGATTTTATCGGGTCAACGAGTATCTGGTCCGGATGACCGGTTATCCGGCCGGCGAATTGCTCGGCCGTCATTGGTCCATGCTCTGCGCCGATGGGGGCGGGGAGGTTGTCATGCCGACCTGCCGGTCGGCCTCGGCGACGCGGGCGGTGGCCTCGCGTTGGCAACGGGCGGACGGAGTGGTGATCGGGGTGCTGGTCAGCGTCGTTCCCCTCGGCGCCGGTGACTTCGAACTGGACTCCAATATGGTGCTGACCGCCGTGGTCGACAGGCAATCAGGCCAAACCATTCCGGCCCCATCGACCGTTGCCGCCGAATCGGGGGCGAATGTGCAACGGCTGCTTAGGACGGAGCGACTGAACGTTCTCGGTTCGATAACCGCCTCCATTTTGCATGAATGCAACAATCCCCTGTGCGGAATCCGGACCATGATTGAACGGCAGGCCAGGGCGGCCGGGCAGACGGGGGATGACCGGCGGATGCTGGATCTGGCCCTTGCCCAGTGCGACAGGATGATCGGGATGATCCGGGCCGTTCGGCAGTTCGGTGAGCAGGACCCCGAGGTGCGGCAGCGCCTCGATCTCGACAGCCTCGTCGATTCGGGGTTGCTGCTGATCAGTAACCATCTGAAAAAAAACAAGGTTGTCGTGAAACGGGAATCGGCCGGAACTCCGCTGATGGTGCGTGGTCATGCGAACCAGCTCAAACAGGCATTGCTGGCACTGGTCGAATGGTGCGGCGAATACCTCGGCCACTCAGGAGGCGAGGTCCGCCTTCGAACCGACCGTCAGGGATCTGCTGCCCGAATAGTGATCGTCGCCGAACAGCATGGGGCCAACCAGGTCCTCCCCGCCATGGCATCGGACGTCCCCGGAACCGTTGCCGGTCGACAGATGGATATCGGGGGCCAGGTTTTTCGGCACATCATCGAGGTCCATGGCGGTGAGATCGTCCGGGAAAATACTGGTGGCCGGGCCATGGTCCTGACGGTTCGCCTGCCAATGGAGGATGAGGAAGTATGCCGATAAGGAGGCGCGCATGGCACAGGCATCCATTCTGATTGTCGATGATGAGGAACTGATCCGCGAGAATCTCCGCCTCGATTTGGCGGAGATCGGCCATTTCGTCGATCTGGCGGCCAGCGGCAGCGAGGCGTTGACCCGGCTGGAGAGGGAGTACGACCTGATTGTCACCGATCTGTTCATGGAGGGGATCGACGGTCTGGAGGTGCTGCGCCAGGCCAAGGCCAAGCGGCCCGACCAGGCGGTGTTCATCCTGACCGGGTACGGCGAACTGGAGTCGGCCATTGAGGCGCTGCGTCTCGGTGCGGATGATTATCTCCTCAAGCCCTACAACCATGACGAATTGATTCTCCGGGTCGGCAAGTGTCTGGCCGGCCGTTCCCTGCGGCAAACGGTTCGTCTCTATGAGTCGCTGTTGTCCATCTGCAGCGAATGCAAGAAGGTGCGCGACAGCGAGCCGGATGAAAACGGCCAGGCGCATTGGATCAGCATCGAGCAGTTCGTCAGCAAAACCACCGGCAGCGCCCTGAGCCATGGCATCTGCCCGGAGTGTTATCGTCGCAAGATGGCTGAATTGCATGAGATGATCCGCGGTGGCAGGTTCTTTCCCCCAGCCCCCTGAAGCGCGGGAAATCTTGCCATTCCGTGGTTGACAAGACCGGTCTTTCGCGGCAATCTGCCCCTGTGAAATCCGAGAGTTATCCGCGCGTGCCACCGCGGTCGGGAGCGGAACTGCCGTGACCCGGAAAGGCCGCGCCATCATCATCGTCCTCTTGGCGGCCACGACCGCCCTGTCTCTTCTGCCCTCGCTGCTGAGCCTGCCACCGGTTTTCTCCGCGCTGCGCGATCAGGTCGCCCGTCAGCTCCCCGGCCGCCTGGAGGTGGCATCCTGCTCCCTGGGCTGGATGGATGGGCTGCACTGCTCTGCGGTCCGCTATGACGATCCGCACCTCGGCCTGCGTATTGAAGCCGAAGGGTTCTCCGGCGACAAGGGCATCCTGCTCCTGATGGCCGCGCCGTCCTATCTGGGCGAGATCACCATTGACCGTCCCACCCTCACCGTGCTGCAGTCCAAGCCGGTCGAGCCTTCCCGGGCCGGAGAAGACCACGTCGCCCTGGAACCGGCATCCCCCAAGGAGAAGGGGGCATCGTGGTGGGAGCGGTTGTCGCTGCGGCTGACGCTGCACGAAGGGCGGGTTGTCCTTGATCGCGGCGAGCAGCCGGGCCACACCCTGGACGTGGTCATCGAACTCACCGCCAGTCTTGCCCAGGGGGCCGTCAACCATGTCGTTCACCTCAAGTCGACCCGGGGACCCGGTTTTCTCCGTGCCAAGGGATTCGTCAACCTGCCGGTGGCCGGCCAGCCGCTGCTCG
>JAUWAH010000095.1 GCA_030602145.1 Desulfobulbus sp. | reverse complement strand
GCCGCCGAGTTCGCCCCCCAATTCGGCGATCGCCGCATCTATCAGATGGACCCGGCCAACAGCCGCGAAGCCCTGCGTGAAGCCACCCTCGATGTCGACGAGGGCGCAGACATCCTCATGGTCAAGCCGGCCCTGGCCTATCTGGACGTCATCAGCCGACTGCACGACGAGTTCGACCTGCCGGTGGCCGCCTATCAGGTGAGCGGTGAATACGCCATGATCAAGGCCGCCGCCGAAAAGGGCTGGATCGACGGCGAGCGGGTGATGGCCGAAACCCTGACCGCCATCCGCCGGGCCGGCGCCGACATCATCCTCACCTATTTTGCCAAGGACATGGCCCGCCTGCTGCGGGAGGGATAGAAGCGAAAAGAGAAGAGGGCAAACCGCGAAAGCCGCTCCGGTGCCGGGCGGCTAGCGGGCCACCCGGTTGACGAAGCAGGCCGTCAGGTCCAGGGCCAGTTCGGGAAAATCGAGGTGAGGGGCATGGCCGCAGTCCTCCAGAAGCAGCGGCGTGACCGGGCCCCCTGCGGAAGCGACGATGGCATCCACCTGGGCGGCGGTGCCGTACTGGTCGTTGCGGCCCTGGAGGACAAGCAGTGGCGCCACGATGGCGGGCAACCGGTCGACGATCGACCAGGTACGAAAGGACGGGCTTGTCCAGATGTCGGCCCAGGCCCTGAACAGGGCTTCGGCCTTATCGCCGTGCAGGCGGGCCAGCCCTTTCTTCAACTTGCCCCTGTCCCAGGCGCGCTGCGCCTCGATGACGCCGTCGACGGTCTCCTGTTCGACCAAGACATGGGCGGCGATGGTCACAACACCGACCAGAAGCGATGGCTGTTCAGCAGCGTAGATCAAACTGATACTGCCGCCGTCGGAATGGCCGACGAGGATGAACCTCTGGCCGGGAATCAACCCCTCGAGCACCTTCGGCAATTCGCTGAGTCCGCATGCGTGCAGGTAGCCGTTGCCACGGCCCCCGCCAAGAGGCGACGAGAGACCGTGACCCAGCCGATCATAGAGCAGGCCGGGGCAGCCGGTCCGCTGACAGAGCCGATGGGGAAATCCGCTCCACTGGCTAACGCACCCCAGTCCCTCGTGCAGGAAGACCAAACAGGGTCGTTCTGCCTCCCCCTCGATGCGCTCGTAGTAGACCCTCTGTTGGGTCTCGAAATCCAGAAAACCCATGGCGATCATCCGGTTCGTCGATATGTTTGCCACCACCGCTGCCCGAGGTGGAACAAGGCCGCCAGAAGACCGCCACCGGTATCGGCGACCAGATCGGCGGGATCGGCAAAACGGCCGGGCACGAAGGATTGGTGCGCTTCGTCACTCACCCCGAACAGGAAACAAAAGACCACGGTCGTCGCCGCGGCCATCAGGGGCCGCCGTTGCCGCCACCGGGGCGGCAGGGCGTACAGGAAGGCCAGGCCAAGCACCGTATAGACCAGCAGGTGGAGCAGCTTGTCGATATGGACGACCTGCGGCAAGGTAAAGCTGTCGCCGGGCTGGTGCGACTGGTAGAAGATCGCCGCCATCGAGGCCAAGAGCGGCAGTGATCGCCGCCAGGCTGTACGCCGGTCCATGCTAGGCTGCTGCGTCGCCCTCGCCCCGCTCCAGATGCAGTCGCTCCAGCATGTCCTTGGGATAACGCTTATACAGACGCCGGATGGCGGCATGGATCTGCTGGGTCGGTGCCAGGCCGAGCACGGTTTCGGCCTGATCGGCGTAAGCGGTCAGGACGAGTTGCCGGTCGCGGATGGCAAAGGTATGGCTGAAGTTGATGGCGATGGTTTCGGGGTTCTCATCGATGGGCACCTCAAGGTGCTCACCGGCCCGGGCAATCTGGACCACATCCGAATCGGTGACCTCCAGCAGCCATGCGTCACCCTGATGATCGCTGTAGAGGAGAAAAACGCCCAGTTCGAGGAAGGACGCCTCCCTGGCGGCCGCCTTACCCTGCACCTTCTCGATGGCCGCCATCAGCGAGCCCCTCATCTGGTTGATCGGACTGCCCGGCGTGCCCGCCTGTTGGCCAGGCAGACAGCAGTGTTTGTATTTTTTCCCCGACCCGCAGGGACAGGGATGATTCCTGCCGATTTTGCCCATTGCTTCCGTTCCTCTGTCGCTATTGAAGCCAGGAGCCGGCTGCGCACGCCGCCGACGAACTTCTCCTTTTACCCTGGAAGGGAGTAACAATTCAAGAAAAAGCGAAGTCGGACCAAAAGGTACCGTTGCCGCCTGCCCCGGTGCGAACCCGGCCAGACACTCCCCTTCTTGAACCGACAGGTTTGCCCGCCAAACCCGCTTCGTTCCTCTCAGGGAAACTGGAGACCGGCGGCATTATACCGCATCCAGATCGCCTTGAATTCCTCCCGGTTTTCCAGAAGGATATCCACCAACTGGGGATCGAAGTGCAGCCCCCGTTGCTCGCGGAAATAGGAGAACACCGCCTCCCAGGTCCAGGCCTCGTGATAGACCCGTCTGTTGGAGAGGGCGTCAAAGACATCGACCACGCCGATGATCCGCCCGTGGATGTGGATTTCCTCGCCGCGGAGCCCATGCGGATACCCCTGCCCATCCCACCGTTCGTGATGCTGAAGGATGATGTTGGCTGCTGCCCGGATGATCGGGTTGGAGGAACTGGCCAACAGATCATGCCCCCGGTACACATGGGTCTTGATGACTAGGTACTCCTCCGGAGTCAACGGCCCGGGCTTGTTGAGGATGGCGTCCGGGATGCCGATCTTGCCGAGATCGTGGGGGGTGGAGGCGAGCTTGAGCATCTCCGCCTCTTCTTCGCCAAGGCCGTACTTGCGAGCCAGGAGATAAGCGTATTCGGCCACCCTCCGGACGTGACTGCCGGTTTCGGCCGAACGGCACTCCATGGTTTCGGCGATATGGAAGATGATTTCCTTCTGGGTGTCCTCGATGCCCTTGTGGAGAAAGAGGTTGTCGTAGGCCAGGGACACATTGGTGAAGAAGAGTTCGAGCAGGTCGCGGTCGTTTTCGTCGAGTTCCTTGGCGATTTCAAAATAGAGAAAATTTTCCGAACCGGTCTGGCTCTTGAAATACCAGGCGCATTTGCCACCCTGACAGTAGAAGCCATGCGGTTGGGATTGGGCTAGCTGCAGGGCTGTCCGCATCAGGCTTGCGTCGATCTCGGCTATCGGCCGGTCGATAAACCGGTCAAACTGGCCAGTGGCGGCCAAGACCACCGACTGTCCCTCGATCCCCGAGGCGGTCAGACCAGCGGCTTGGTCCGAGAGGCTGTCCTCGCGCAGCTGGAGGATGGCGGTCAACTGGCTGAGGACGCCGCTGCCCAGTTTGTGCAGGGATTGGCGTTCGAAAATGTCCACCGAGGCATCGATGATCTTCTTCAGTCCCTTGCGGTTGCTTTCGATGGTGGTGATGAAATGGTAGCTGCGCAGGGCGGAGATGACCGTGACCAGCATCTTGTCCAGGGTCAGTTCGGTTTTCTCCTTGTAGTCGTTGATATCGTATTCGACAATCACCCTGGCGGCCGGCGCCTTGCCGGGCTGGCCGGTTCGGAGCACGATCCGGACCGTGCGGTTGTGGAGTTCCTCGCGGATATAGTGCACCAACCGCAGGCCGCTGTCCTCGGTTTCCATCACCACGTCGAGGAGAATGACCGCGATATCCTGTTGCTCGGCCAGGATCCGGCGGGCCTCCTCGCCGCTGTAGGCATGGAAGAAGGTGAAGCCGCGGCCCTGATACTCCATGTTCTTGATCATGTAGGTGGTGACGCTGTGGACATCGGCCTCGTCGTCGACGATGAGAATTTTCCACGGGTCACCGTTTCCCTGGACGCGGAGTCCCGGAGAGCGGGTGGGCTCCGGCAATTCGTCCCGGAAGAGGATTTCATCGGTGTCGGACATACGGCTCCTGGATCAGACGGGTATGGTCATGGTGAAAACGGTACCCTGGCCGGGTTCACTGTCGCAGACGATGGTTCCGCCCAGAGTGTGGGTGACCAGGTTGTAGACGATGTGCATGCCCAGGCCGGTTGAGCCCTGGCTGCGGGCGGTGGTGAAAAAGGGTTCGAAGATCCGGTCGCGCACCTCCCCGGTCATGCCCCTGCCGTCATCGGCGTAACGCAGTTCAAGGCTGCCGTCGGTCCGGTGCACCTCAATCCGCAGGGTCCCCTCCTGGTCCGGTGCAAAGGCATGGACGAGGGAGTTGATGATCAGATTGGTCAGGATCTGGGAATACGCGCCGGGATAGCTCTCGATCACTAGGTCGTCGTCACAGACCACCTCGACCCGATGCTTGGTCTTCTTCAATTTGGGTCGCAGGCTGAGAAGGATCTCTTCGATATAGCCCCTGACACTAAAGACCCGACGATTGGCCGAGACCTGATCGACCGCCACCATCTTGAAGCTGCGGATCAGCTCGGAGGCCCGATTCAGGTTGGCTAGGATCATCTCGGCACCCTCCCGCGAATCGTCAAGAAAGCAGGCCAGGTCGGAACGTTTCATCTCGCCGCCGGCAAACAGTTCGGCCAGGGCCCGATTTTTCTCCGCCAAGGTGGACCCGGCGGACAGGGCCACCCCGACCGGCGTGTTGATCTCGTGGGCCACTCCGGCGACCAGCTCGCCCAGGGCCGCCAGTTTTTCCGAAAGCACCAGCTGCTTCTGCATGCGCTGGAGGTCTTCCAGGGTCTGCTGGAGATCGCGATTGGCACAGGCCAACTGCTCGGTACGTTGGTCCACCCGCCCCTCCAACTCATCGTTGAGACGCCGCAACTGCTCTTCAGCCAACGACCTCTCCCGTTCCTTCTCCTCCAGCCCGGCTGCCATGCTGTCGAAGGCGGCGGCCAGTTTGCCCAATTCGCCCTCTGCGCCATCAATGCCGGTCCGACTGCTCAGTTCACCGGATTTCAACCGGTCCGTGGCGGCGATCAATCGGTCCAACCGTCGCAGCATGGCGATTTCTCCCACGAACCAGGCGGTGGCCAAGGCGAGGATGGTCGCCAGCGCCATCAGGAGGACATTGCGGACAATGACGAAGCGTGCCTCGGCCAAAGCCTTGTCGACGGGAATGCCGAGCCGGATCATCAGGTAGGGGAAGGAGGCTCCCTGGAAATGCAACCGTTTAAAGCCATACAGCCGGCTGATCCCGTCGACCCCGGTCTCGAGGAAGGTCCCCTCCTCTTGCCTGCCCGACATGCGCTGGATCATCTGCGGCAGATCGGGGATCCAGGTGTATTTGTCGGTTTCCGGAAACCGGGTCAACCGAATGCCGTTGGCGTCGGTCAGGGTGAACACCGAGTGCTCCGGCAGACGGGTATCGTCGAAGAGGCGACCGAAGTAGTTCAGGTCGAAATCCGCCACCAGCATGCCGACCGGCCGCTCGGTCGGGCCGAGCACCGGTTGGGCGAAATGGACCACCACCCGGTGTCTGTCCTTGAGCAGGGTGTAGTCGCCCACAGTAAAGGCGCCGCTTCGCAGGGCGTTGCGGAAATAGCCGTCAGCACCTATGTCGCCAAGACCACCCTTTGGGGCAGCAGCAACGATATGGCCATCGCTATCAGCCAGTGACAGAGAGACATAGGCGGCATTGCGGGCCAGGATATCGGCGAGCAGAACGGTACAGGCAGGACCGTCGAGGCTCTGTACCTCCGACGACCTGGCCAGGGCCATCAGCAACAGACGGGCATTGTTGACGACCCGCTCGTGATGCGCGGCCATGGCCTGCACCTGACGCAGGGCATAATTTTCGGCATCGTGCACCACCTGGCGGCGCAACTCCCAGCCGGTATAGAGCAGGATCGCCAGGGCCGGCAGGACCGCCAGCAGCACCAGGACAATCAGGCTTGTACGGATGGAACCAAAGAGAAACGAGCGCATAGCCTTGCACCAGGTCAAATAGGCATCATGGCCGAACATCGCTTTCGGTCAGGCGACGGTGTGCCGTGCACCGGGTCGGTTCATAGGCGTCAATGTACCAGATCCGTGCCCGGATCGCATCCGTTTGCAGCCCGACCCGCTGTCAAGGCGCAGCAAAACAATGTTCAATCGACCGGATGGAGCACCGAGGCTTGAAGTTTGCCGGTTCGTACTGGCACCAGCCAGTACTCGGCCGGGGCGGTGCGAAGAGCGTCGGCCAATGGCCCGCTGACCCGATGGGAATCCTCGATCAGGTTGTAGAAGACCGAATCTATGCCGATGAAGCCGTCAAGCAGGTGGGTGAGGGTATGGAGAATCTTGGTGACATAGCCCTGTTGCAGGTCGGGCAACTGGTCGAGGGAATGGACACCCTCTTCTTTAAGGTGAGCCAGCATCCGTAGGGCAAAAGCGTGGTTGGCAGCCAGGCCCTGTTCCAGGGTCCGGGCAAACTGGGCGTCGGTGCCGTTGAGCACCTCTTCCGAGCGGACAAAAAATTCGGCATAACTGATCAACTGGTTGGCAGCGAGGTAGCGCTCCACATGCTGACCGGCCAATTCGGCCGACCGGGAGCGGACGAGAAAATAATGCGACACTGGGTAGTCCATGCGTTGACTTCACGGTGAAAAAGAAGGCCGCACCCTTGGTGTTCATCGACTCAGGAAGCAGCGGCTACGGCCCGGACATGGTTGAGACAGTAAATGTCTCGCACTCCGGCAAATCCCATATCCATGTTAACATACCAGCTTTCGTGCTGTCCATGGCGGTCGCAACTCCACAGCCACTTGACCGGTCGGTTCGGCGGGTCGGGAAAGACGGTGCGGTTTTCAGCCTCGGCGAGCAGACTGAGCAACTCGTTGACCGTGGGCAGCCGCCATTGGTGGCAGCCGGCAAATCCATTCGCGTTCATTTGCGCTATTGCGGCCTCGGCTCCGGCAAAGGTCAATGGATAACGGCTGGCCTGCCGCTGCCAGACCAGACCGGTAGCCTGATCGGTCACGGTCTGGCCGCGGACATCCAAGCGGTTGCAGACAGGTGTCACCGGTTGAAACAGGCCATTGACATCGAAATGGACGCGGGCCCGGGAACGACAGGCGTTGACCGGCTCATGGCGCAATCGTGCAGGCCCATGGCCGGGCTGGGAAGTCGGACACTGCCGAGCCGCCGGACCAGATCCCAAGGTAAGCTCATCGAAGGCGGCCAGCATTTCGACGGCATCCGGGTATCGTTCCTCCGGCCGCCACTGGAGCGCCCGGGTAAAAAAATCGTCCCAGGACCTGTCGTATTGCGGGTTGACCAGGGAAAGGGAAAAGCTCTGCATGCCCGGCAGCTTGCCGGTCAGCATCCGGTAGAGCAGCACCGCCGCCGAATACAGATCGGCGCGGCCGTCCACCGCCTTCGGGTCCTTGCGCTGTTCGGGCGGAGTGTAGCAGGGGGAGCCGATCTGCATGTTGTCCGGGCCTGAAAAGGCGATGCCTCCCACCAGGGCCATGCCGAAATCACAGATCTTGATGGTGTCCTCGTCGGTGACCAGGATGTTTTGCGGCTTTATATCGCGGTGAATGATGTCGTTATGATGTAAAAAATCAAGGGCCGCCAGGATCTGGCGGCCGTAATGGAGCACCTTGGCCGCCGGGATGACGCGCGAATCCTCCTCGATGCGAAAGGTCTCGCCGATCATCTCGCCGAGATTGTTGCAGACGTAGTCCATGACAAAGAAGGGGCGGCCCTGTTCGTCCCGGTCGAAATCATGGGCCGTGACCAGGAAGGGCTGGTTGAAGGCGGCCATCGTCCGGGCTTCGAAGGTGAAGATATCCCGCAACCGGTCCGCACCGAGGATGTCTTCCAGCAGCTCATTGGGGTCGAGCAGCTTGATCGCCACCACCTTGTCGATCACCGGCACGATGGCCTTGTACACCGAACCCATGCCGCCTCTGCCGAGGCGACGGATGACCTGAGATCTGCCGATATGTTGCATGCGTTCACCAATAAAGACGCTTGGCGTTGCTGGCCGGAAAACCGCGCTCGCCAAGCAATCGAATGGTGG